>CAZJYL010000168.1:0-5671 GCA_964550265.1 uncultured Bacteroidaceae bacterium | reverse complement strand
GACATTGAATTTACAAAACCGGCAGATTTTAACAGAAACGAAACAGGAATAGCCATAACAAAATAGGCTATATAAAAGGCTGTTGCAACAAAAAATGCTTCTGTGGTTGTTAATTCGCAAGCTGTTTTCAAAAATGGAATTAAAACGCCATTTAGCCATGTTACAAAGCCAAAAATAAAGAAAAGCACACCAATAATAAGGAGTGCAAAAAACTGACTTTTAGTTGAGTGTTGTTTTGTCATGAAAGGGGGAATTTTGGTGCAAAGATGCAAAAAAACAAAATAATGGTATTAATTCTTTAAATATTCGTTTAACAGTTACATAATTTGTGTAAATTCATTAGGTTTGCAAAATATTTCAGACTATGAATGACATTTTCCTTTTTGATTTTGATAATCAGATAGATATAATGGATGTAATACTAAGATTAGTTCTTAGTTTTATTGCAGGTTTTATTATTGGACTTGAACGTGGCAGGCATAAGCAAATGTTTGGTTTAAGACCACATATTCTCATCGCGGTGGGCTCAACGCTTTTAATGTTAGTATCTATTTATATTCCGCAGGTTTTTGGGGTTGACAAAAACTATGATCCCGGGCGTATTGCGGCTCAGGTAGTTTCGGGCATTGGTTTTTTGGGAGCAGGTGCAATTATCAGAATGGGTGTCAATGTAAAGGGTTTGACAACAGCCACTACAATTTGGGTTGCTTCGGCAATAGGCTTGGCGATAGGCGCGGGTTTTTATTTGGCTGCATTGGTGGCTACTATTACAATTTTATTTGTCCTTATTTTTATTGACCGCATTGAGAAAAAAATATTCAGCGAAAGTTTGTATAAAGTACTTACGGTTAAGTTTGAAGGTCTAGATAACAGAAAAGATGAAGTAGAGAATATATTAAAAGTGCATAAAGCACGAATATTTACAGTTAACATTGAAAAGGATTTTGAAAAGAAACAAACAAAAATGTATTTTCAAATTCATATACCAATGCGTGCTGATACTGAAGATATTTGTAATGAAATTTCTGTATTATTTGAGGGGAAATATTTGCGGTTTGTTGGTTTTGAAACAATGGAGTAAATAATATGGAGTCAATAAAAGAAATTTTTAGAATTGGCTATGGTCCTTCAAGCAGCCATACCATGGGTCCTTCGCGCGCAGCAGAGATGTTTATGAAAACTGCCCCTGAGGCAAAAACCTACAGGGTGCATTTATATGGTAGTCTTGCTTTGACAGGTAAAGGGCACCTTACAGATGTTGCAATATCTTCTATATTTTACCCATCGGAGGTTCAGTTTGTATGGCATAAGGATGAAGTTTTGCCCGAACATCCAAACGGGATGATTTTTGAGGCCTTGAATGATTTAGGAGAAATTACTAATAGTCTCAGGATTTTTAGTGTGGGAGGTGGGCAAATTTCCGAAAACCCCGGTAAAGAGCAATCGACACATTTGTATCCTTTGCATACAATGAATGAAATAATGAAATGGTGCGATGATAATGGGGCACAACTATGGGAGTATGTTGTTAATTGTGAGGGAGAATCAATTTTGGATTATTTGGCCGAAGTTTGGTCGGTCATGAAGAAAAGCGTTGAGAATGGAATAGAACACGAGGGTGTGTTGCCCGGACCTTTAAAGCTTGCCAGAAAAGCTGCAAGTTATTATGCAAAATCGCTTGGATATAGCCCGGCAATTATGCGTAGAGGGATGATTTATACTTTTGCCTTGGCTGTTGCCGAAGAAAATGCAGGCGGAGGCAGAGTGGTTACTGCTCCCACTTGTGGCTCCTGTGGCGTTGTTCCATCTGTTTTATATTTATTGCATAAATATAATGATGCAACTGAGCAGCGTATTATCAGAGCTTTAGCAACCGCAGGTTTGGTTGGCAATCTTGTAAAACATAATGCCAGTATTAGTGGAGCTATGGTTGGCTGCCAGGGAGAGGTCGGAACCGCATGTGCAATGGCTGCAGCCGCGGCAACTCAAATTTTTGGTGGAACAATAACAGAGGTTGAATATGCTGCCGAAATGGGAATGGAACATCATCTTGGTTTAACATGCGACCCTGTTATGGGATTAGTGCAAATTCCTTGCATTGAACGAAACGCATTTGGGGCTACAAGGGCTTTAGATGCATCTACATTTTCTATTTTATCTGATGGCCGTCACAGGGTTTCTTTTGACGAAATAGTGCAAACAATGAAACAAACCGGCTTAGACATGAATGCAGCATATCGCGAAACATCAACAGGTGGTTTGGCCAAGGTAGTTAAGAGCAGAAAGAAAAAATGAAAAACATAATTTTAGTATTGCTTTATGGCGTTTTACAAACCTTGGGCTTTGCTCAAAATGTTATTCATATTCCCATAGGTGAAACATCCGAGCCGGCTGATGCACCTGTTAAACTTGAATTGATTGCGCGCATTCAAAATTATAATCCCGGGCCTGAGTCAAAATTTGATTTCGTAAATAAAAACATTGACAGCCCCAAGTCGGTAAATATTTTGGATGAAAAAAATAAATTTTATATTCATAGTCTTGAAGGTTGCGAAACTGTAGTTTTTAGTCTTGACTCCTTTAAAGTCTTGAAAGTCATTAAGCATTCTTTTGGTAAAAGCGATTCTGCTTTGTTTTTGGAAAACACTGTATTGGGTTATTCTTTTAATTACAATAAAAATGTAAATGAATTTAGCGGAAAACCTGTTGAATCCTGCTTTACACATGATAAAAAATACTTGTGGGTCAGTTATTACCGTAGGTCGTTCGATCTTAATGCCATTCAACCCTCTGCCGTTGCAATAATTGATACGGAATGCGATTCCATAATCAGAGTTATGCCTACAGGACCATTGCCGAAAATGGTTGCGGCTTCGCCCGATGGAAAGTTTTTGGCTGTAACCCACTGGGGCGACAATACCGTAGGAATAATTGATATATCATCTTCAAATCCGAAAGAGTTTTGTTATGTAAAACATTTAGTTGTCGATAATAGACTGCCATTAAATTTTAATGAAAACACAAAAGTAAATCGTGATTCTGAGTGCGGTTTATGTTTAAGAGGAACAGTTTTTTCGCCCGACAGCCGCTATTTGCTTGTTGGGCGTATGGGAGGCGGAGGCATAGCATTTTTTAAGATGGATGATTTTTCTTATATGGGCACATTATGGGGAATGAAAACTAATGTGAGGCACTTGACTGTTTACGGCAACGATTTACTGGTGTCCTGCACCAAGCCCGGCTTTGTTCAAAAAGCTCCTATTGACTCATTAGTTGCGGCAATGGAAAGAAAAAACACAAATTATACTTTGTGGCAAAATGCTTATGTTGGCATTGGCGTAAGAACCATTGATATTTCTTGCGATGGAAAATATATATTTTCTGCTGTAAATAATGAAAGCAAAATAGTTGTATCAGATTTTAACACAATGAAAACAATTTGTACAATTAATGCAGATTCATTTCCTGTTGGACTGGCAGTAACAGAGGATGGAACTAAATTAATCGTAACTTCTCAGGGAAGAAATTGGATTGGTGGCGGAAATTCAGTAATGATTTTTTCAATAAAAAATTAACGCCAACTTGGCGAAGTATTTCTATTCCTAATAATAAAGTTCCTGTTAATAGGCATTGTATTATGCTTAAGCTTCTTTTGATAATGGCTTTTATATCCTAACGCAGTATTTTTGCGCTTGACATATCTTTTATAATTTCTAAATTGTGATGAACTACAAGAGCTTAAGGCTAAAGCTCCTATGAAAACAATCAGAAGAATCAAATTTTTATTAATATATCTTTTCATTATCCATGAAAATTTGCGTAAAACTATGCTTTTTTTTTAAGATATGCAAATGAAACTACTTTTTTTACGTAAAAAATGTTAAATAGGTTCATTAAAACCTAATTTATATAGGTAAATTTTACTAAGCTTGTTCCTTGTAATTGTTATAACATTTATAATCAATAAGTTGTGAATATAAAAAATAATGTTGATAATTTTTATTATTATTTTTTTTGCTAAAATCTTTTTTTAGATATTTTTGCATCGAGTTTGGTTCATCATAAATAATATTTTATGATGCTAAGAGGGAACCGGGTGAAAAACCCGGACAGTACCCGCTGCTGTGAGTCCCATTAAGGGAGTAGTATTTTCCGGCCACTGTTTCGATACGCAAGAAACGGGAAGGCACTGCTCCGGGATAAGTCAGAAGACCTGCCAGGCGTTTATTTATGAATCTTTCGGGTGTAAGGATCATAAAAAATGTTTAATATTTAATTGTATTTAAAATTATGAAACAATTATTTTACAGTTCGCTGTTATGGCTGGCTTTAGCTTTGCCTTTAATTTCAAATGCACAATTTTCAATGGATGACATTACTTTTTGGGTTGGCTCGGGTTCTAAATCCGCAGTTTTGGTTATTGATTTTAACGACTTGTTTAACCCTCAATGCTATGCATGGGGCTATCGCTTCGATGGTACAGATGTTACTGCCGAAAAAATGCTCGCCGATATTGATTCAGCTGACAATTCTTTAAATGTTGTTATCAATTCGGGATTTATAAGTGACATTACTTATTTAAATCATGTAGCAATAGGCGGAAACCCATACTATTTTGCAACATTTACCGGTGATGGTGACACAGCCAGCTGGAGCACAAATTGGGGTATAAGTGAAATACTAACTGATTCGGTCTGGTTTGGGCTTTCATATACCGACTGGGACACGCTTTGGAATCCTATATTTAAACCTGAAGTGCCTGTGGCTGCCAATCAGCTTACCGCTATAGCTGAAAATGATATTTATAAAGGAATAATTTATCCTAATCCTGTATCTGATTTTTTCATGGTTAATAACATTGAAAATTTCGAAAAAATGCAGATTTATTCTACAGATGGGAAATTAGTTTATGAGACAGAGATTTTATGTAATAACAACCGCTATAACTTAATGCATGTTAAACAAGGCGTGTATTTGGTTTTATTTTCAAAGAATAATGCAGTATTACATAATGAACTTATAATAAAAGAATGAGAACGGTTTTAGTACTTATATTTATTAACGTTTGTTTTTTCGCAAAAGCGCAGTATCCGCCTGCTGCAGGGCAGGCGGGCACTACTGCCATTCCTTACGATTCGTCTTGTTTTATCGACTGGGCTGTCAGCTGCAATGTGGTTAGAGGTTATGTAAATATTGCAGATACCGGCATTTATGCGTCTTCATCAAACTATGCATCTTATGGCTCGGATGCCGATGCTATAGGAATTGCCGACAATAATGTTGTTAGCCTGGGAGATGGAGGTGTAGCTACTTTGGTTTTTAATACCCCGATATCAGATGGGCCCGGCTTCGATTTTGCCGTATTCGAAAATTCAATAACAGACACGTTTTTAGAACTTGCTTTTGTTGAAGTCAGTTCAGATGGAATTAATTATTTCAGAATCCCTTCGGTTTCTTTAACTGATACGTTGACTCAAACAAATGGCTTTGGAGATACCGATCCAACAAAAATTCATAATTTGGCAGGTAAGTACAGGGCTTTTTTTGGTACTCCTTTCAATATAGCTGATATTCCTGATAATCCATTGCTTCGAAAAGATTCTGTAGTATCGGTAAGAATAATTGATGTGGTTGGTTCTGTCAATCCAAATTATGCCTCACGTGACTCGGA
>CAZJYL010000167.1:0-5760 GCA_964550265.1 uncultured Bacteroidaceae bacterium | reverse complement strand
GGATTACTTATTAATTTATATTTGATGTCCGAATTAGGAATAACAAACTGGCTAAGATTTTTTATCTGGCTGGCAATAGGACTGATTATTTATTTTGTGTTTGGATTCAAACACAGCAAACTGGGAAAGCAAAATGGAAATTAACATAATAATTATTCTGATTTGTTCGGGGCTTATAGTTGGTTTTATCAACACTATGGCCGGAGGAGCAACTATTATTTCCTTATCAGTTCTTACCTGGCTTGGGTTGCCAATTTCGATAGCTAATGGAACCAATCGCCTGGCAGTGTTTTTTCAAACCATTACCTCGGTTTACAGCTTTCAAAACAGCCAGCTGATAGATTGGAAAAAAAGTACCCGAATGGCAATACCTGTGGTAA
Organism: uncultured Bacteroidaceae bacterium; assembly: GCA_964550265.1. GTDB lineage: Bacteria > Bacteroidota > Bacteroidia > Bacteroidales > DTU049 > GWF2-43-63. The sequence continues at coordinate 5,380 of CAZJYL010000167.1, read as the reverse complement.
TTGGCTCTGTTTTAGGCTCTTTTATTGCTGTTAAATTAAACGAAGACATCATTCGATATGCTTTTGTTGTGATAATGGTTTTTATGCTAGCCTTTATTTTATTTAAGCCTTCATTATGGTTAAAAGGAAACTCTGTTCTTTTGAATCAGCCCATAAAAAAATATAATTATCCGATATTCTTTTTATTAGGTATTTATGGCGGTTTTCTTCATGTTGGTGTTGGTTATTATCTCATAGCAGCAATAGTATTAGGCCTAGGCTATGATTTAATGAAAGCCAATGTGATGAAAAATCTATTAGTAATGCTCTATGTTCCTTTTTCGTTAATACTATTCATAATTCACAATGAAGTTGCATGGAAATATGGATTGATACATGCCATTGGCAATATTATAGGAGCTTTTGTTGCGTCTAAAATTGTCATAAAAAAAGGCTCTGAAATTATTCGCTGGGTAATGATAGCCGTAATTATAATTCTTACGGCTGACATGGCGGGTTTAATCAATATAAAAAACGCTATTGGCATATTTCTGGTAAAACAATAAACTTTTCATATTTTTGTAAAAACAACAACCTGTATGAAAAGAAGGGGACTTTTGCGAAAATGGAAGCTTCAGTTTTATTATTTTAAAAGAACGGGCTTCTATAATGAAGTTGGCAAAAGTCTTATTAATTTCATTTTATTGATTGCCGTTGTTATAGGGTTAATACTTCTTGCTGAAGAAACAATTATAGATATTGAAGAAATTTTTAATTATGTTATTTCAGCTGTTGCACATTGGGTGGTTTTTGTTATTGCATTCTTAGCTGAAGTTCTGTTAGGTATTATCCCTTCCGATTTGTTTATAATCTGGAGCAAAGGATTACCCCATCCATGGCTGGCCTTAACATTGTTGGCTGCCTTATCATATTTGGCCGGCATAATAACATTTGGTTTTGGCTTATTAATCAGAAAAAACAAAAAAGTAAATGATTATTTTACCAATCGCTTTGAAAAACACATACGTAATACAAAAAAATGGCAGGGCTGGCTGGTTGCTGCGGCCGCACTTACACCCATACCTTTTACATTAATAATGGTAGTGGTTGGTATGACAAATTATCAATTCAAAAGAATGTTGCTTTGGTCATCTTTGCGCTTTCCGCGTTATTTTATTATGGCATTAATTTATTACAACACCATCAATCTGGGTTAGTAAATTAATGACACTTTTTTATAATTTGTGTTAACATCCTTTAAAGCCAACAATTAATTCAGAAAAAAAATGTAGGTTTGTATAACTTCTTAACAATATGACACGGAATAAATTCAGGCAATTATCATTTATTATATTTTTCAGCCTTGCAGTAATAATACTGTTTTCCGTTTTCCTTTTATCAAGCGGAAGTCATAGAAGCATAAACAAACAAATAAGCACATTCAAATCTTCTACTGAAAAAGCAATAAATTATGCCAATACATTATTGAATAAACTTGCTTACCCCAAATATTTAAACGACCCCTTTTCGATACTTTATACAAGCTGGTTTAATGAAATTGCAAAATCATCAAACGCCACTGTTTTTATAAATAAAAATGATTCTTTAATTTTTTGGAGTGACAATAGCACGCCATATCCTTCAGATTTAAACTCAATCGAGTCAGGTAGTATAATATTTAATGGCAATGGCTATTATATTGTTAAATCAAGACAATTTGGTAGTTTTAAAACAACTGCATTACTTCTGTTAAAAAGCAATTACTTTTATCACAACAACTATCTTATAAGCCGAATTAATCCAAGCTTGTGCAACGATTGCAATATAGATATATCGGCAGACAAATCGGTTTCGGACACACTTGTTTCAATAGACGGTTTAACTGAACCAATTCCTGTTAATGTTACCGAACCTGAACAAACAATATCACCGGCAAAAGACATTTTAGTCGTTTTATTGTTTTTTTCAGCCCTGGTATTATTGGCCATAGCCTTTTATAAACTTTTAGATAGTTTTTCGATTTTGAAAAGGCTAAACTGGCTTAAATTACTATTTCTGGCTATTACTCCATTAGCCTTATACATATTTGGCAATGCGTTTTTATCTTTTTCGGCATTCAAGAATTTAAGTATAAATAACCCCGCATATTTTGCCTACTCAAGTCAATTTACACATTTGGCGCCATTATTAACTGCCATCTTTCTTGTTATAACCTGGATTGCATATTTCAGCAAAGAGTTTCTTTTGCTGGCAGGAAAAAAAAGGAAAAATATATTAGTTAAAGTTTTGTTGTTGTTAGGAACCTTTCTTTGCACAACATTACTTGCCTACCAGTTAATTAACGGTATTGATTCTTTTTTGTTTAATACATCTGTTAATTTTACATTCAATAATATTTTATCTATAGACATACGATCTGTTCTGCTGCTTTTTACTCTTTTCCTGCTTTTTTGCTGCATAATTCTTTTGCATTACCTGATGATTTCATTAGTGAGCCGGCTCAGATTATCTTTTAAAATATGGCTGCTTATATCATCGGTATTTATTGTAACGGGAGTTCTTTTTGCTTTTTTTGCAAGACTTAACATAGCAATATTTTTGGGCATTTCCATCTATCTTCTTGTTATGCAGTTTGCTTTTTCAAGGCACATGTATAACAACAGGGTTGTATATTTATTGCTTAATATTATTCTGGCTGCAGGAATTACAACTATTGCCATAAATAACGCCATAAGGCAAAAACAACATGACAGATTAAAACTTCTTTCTTTAAATCTTGCAACAGAACAAGATCCTTTAACTGAAGAATTTATTGCCGACATTTTACCTGAAATTTCTGCTGACAGTGTTTTATTAAACAATCCATACAAAAAAATCAAGAATTTCAATCTTACTCAATATCTCAAAATAAGATATTTTAATGGATATTTAGGGCAATATTTGCTTCAAACAACCTGGTGTAAACCAAATGAAAACATACTTATCCAGCCTAAAGACACATCTGTTTCGTGTATTGACTTTTTTGAAGATATGTCTTTTAGATTCGGCATACCAACATTGGCTGAAAATGTTGTTTTTATAAATAACGGAGTTGGCAGGGGTTATTATTTATGTACAATTAAGCTTAAAACACCAAAAGACAGTTCATATATTTTTGCCGAATTAATACCTGCATCAGGTGAAAAAGGTCTGGGTTATCCCGATTTGTTGGTTGATATAAACAGCGGCATCAAAACAATACCGTCTAATATTGCATACGCCAGATATTTTGGCGACGATCTTGTTTCGCGATTTGGAAAATATAATTATCCGACGCATTTAAACCATCTTTTTAGCTCAATGCCTGATGAAACAATTGTTAAGGACAATGGCTTCATTCATTTTAAACTTACAATATCCGATAATCATATTTTAATAATAACTGAAAGCGACCAGGATATTTCTTCGTCACTGGCTCCATTCAGTTATATTTTATTGTTTTTCGGTATTTTGACCATATTGTTTTTATTTATTGCCGGACGCTTATTTGGATTTAAATTAAGGTTTGCCATATCGTTTTCGGCACGATTGCAATGGATGATTATTGTTATTGTTTTAATAATTTTCTTTGTTGCAGGAATAATTTCCGTTTTAAATCTGCAACGCTTAAACAAAAGCAAAAACGAAGAAATTGTCGGTGAAAAAGCACATTCGTTAGTTATTGAACTGGAAAACAAACTTTCACAATTTGAGCCACTGACATTTAATGACGCACAATATGTTACGGAAATACTGCTTAAATTCAGCCAGGTGTTTTTCACAGATTTGAATATATATTCACTTAACGGAGAAATATTAGCCACAACGCGCCCGCAGATTTTTGACAAGCAGCTGATTTCAAAACAAATGAATGCACATGCTTTTTCGCTGCTAAGCAAACACAATCATTCGTTTTTATTAACCACAGAATATATTGGCAAAATGGCCTTTACTTCGGTATATATTCCTATTCGAAACAACAGAAACGAAAACATAGCTTACCTGAATTTGCCATATTTTGCGAGAGAAAACGAATTAAGCAGAGAAATATCTTCATTTATCAGCACATTCATAAATATTTACATGCTGATTATTATTTTGACAATTTTAATCACAATAGTCATATCAAACTATGTTACGCAGCCATTACGGTTAATCAAAGACAAACTGCGCAATATTAAATTGGGGACAACAAATGAAAAAATAAACTGGAAACGGCATGATGAAATTGGCGATTTAATTTTTGAATACAACAGAATGATTGAAGAACTTGCTTATAAAGCCGAATTGTTAGCACGTTCAGAGCGCGAAACAGCATGGCGCGAAATGGCCAAGCAAGTTGCTCATGAAATTAAAAATCCGCTTACCCCAATGAAGTTAAGTACACAGTATTTAGAAAAAGCATGGAACGATAAGGCAGATGATTTTGACAAAAGGCTAAAGCGTTTTTCGCAAACCATGATTGAGCAGATTGATAGTTTAAGTGATATTGCAACGGCATTTTCTCATTTTGGCAAAATGCCGGAATCAACTATGATAAAAATTTGCTTAAATGATGTATTGTCCAATGTTGTAACACTATACAGAAGCGATGCTTATGATATAATTTTACAAATACCCGATACGGCAATTTATATTTATGCCGACGAAAGTCAGATGCTTAGAGTATTCAATAATCTGTTGAAAAATGCACAACAAGCCATGGATTCCACACGTCGCGGAATTATTAATATTTCATTAAGCAAAAAAGAAGACAAAACTGTTGTGGTAATAAGCGACAATGGAATCGGAATTTCTGATGAGCAGAAAAAAAGAATATTCCAGCCGAATTTTACCACAAAATCATCAGGGACAGGTCTTGGACTGGCAATGGTTAAAAATATCGTTGACGGGTTTGGCGGCAATATTTGGTTTGAATCTGCAGAAAATATAGGAACAACATTTAGTGTTGAATTTCCGGTTGCCAAATAACAAATTAATTTTTACAAAACATAAATACAATATTGACTTGTTGAGGTTTTTCTAAAAAGGCAATTAAAAATCTTTATTATCAACGAAATAATTGTCATAATAAATACCTCGTTTTTATATTTTTTAGTAATTTTGAAACCGAAATTAATTTTAAACGTAGAAACTAAAACATTACCAATACAAACAAAATGAAAAAATTACTCTTTCCGTTTATGATTTTGCTCATTGCCTTGGGGGGCTGCGCTGGTGGCAAACAGCTAACCGGAAATGAAAGTGAGTACGAATTGTTGAAAAAAGGATACAATCGCATTACAGTTAAAGACTATAAAGGGGGAATTCAAATTTTTACAAAAGTAAACGAAATGAATCCCGACAATGCGGAAGCTATTGCATATAGAGGACTTTGCAAATA
>CAZJYL010000166.1:0-5771 GCA_964550265.1 uncultured Bacteroidaceae bacterium | reverse complement strand
ATTTTATTGTCACGAATTCCGGCTTGAATTTCTATTGGCAATTTCAACAGACGCAGATAATTGGCTACAGTAGTTCTTTTTTTGCCTACTTTTTCGCTTAACATTTCCTGCGTCATTTTATACTCATCCATCAGCTTATCGAACGTTAAAGCAACTTCAATGGCATTTAAATTTTCGCGCTGAATATTTTCAACAAGAGCCATTTGCAAAACCGCTTCATCATCAGCTTCACGTATAAAAGCAGGTATCTGGGTCATTCCGGCCATTTTTGAAGCGCGTAAACGGCGTTCGCCTGAAATAAGCTGATATTTGCCATTTTTTAATTTGCGAACAGTAATTGGCTGAATAAGCCCCTGATGTTTAATTGACTCCGACAAGCCTTTCAAAGCCTCTTGCTCAAAACGGTCTCTGGGCTGATATGGGTTTGCCTCAATTTCATCAATGTCAATTAACGGAAAAGCTATAACCGGAGCAGATACACCTTGCGTAGTTTCTTTGTCGGCACCTTCCAGAAGAGCGCCCAATCCGCGGCCTAATGCATTTTTTCTTGTATTCATCAGATATTATATACAGTATTTAATTTTAAATTATTGTTTCAACACCGCATTGCGTTGAATTATTTCTCTTGCAAGATTAAGATAGCTGATGGCTCCCTTGCTTTCTGCATCAAACATAATAATACTCTCACCAAAAGAAGGAGCTTCGCCCAAGCGCGTATTTCGAGGAACAATAGTATCAAAAACCATTTCTTTGAAATGACTTCTAACCTCGTCAACTACCTGATTTGATAAGCGCAAACGTACATCGTACATTGTCAATAAAATACCTTCGATTGTTAAATCCTGATTTAATCTTGTTTGAACAATCTTTATTGTGTTTAATAATTTACCTAAACCTTCCAGCGCAAAATATTCACATTGTACAGGAATCAAAACGGAGTCGGATGCAGTAAGAGCATTAACAGTAATTAATCCAAGAGACGGAGAGCAATCTATGATTATGTAATCATATAAGTCTTTCAGTTGACGAACAACCTTGCGCATCATCCTCTCCCTGTTTTCCATATTTATCATCTCTATTTCGGCACCCACAAGGTCGATATGCGCCGGAAGAATGTCAAGATTTGGTGTTTTTGTATGTAGTATAGCATCGTTTGGATTTACACTGTCAACAATGCATTCATAAATGCTTACACGAATATTCTTGGGGTCGAAACCTAAACCTGAGGTAGCATTAGCCTGAGGATCGGCATCAATAAGCAATACTTTATTCTCCAAAACAGCTAAGCCGGCACTAACATTGATGGCACTAGTTGTTTTCCCTACGCCGCCTTTTTGATTGGCGATTGAAATAACTTTTCCCATAAAAAACTGTTCAACTATATTGAATTGTCAAAAATACGAATAATTCCACACAATATTATGTGTGGAATTACAAAAAATGTAAATTCGATTATAAATCAGATTGTTCCTGATTTAACTCATCACTAATTGTCTGCTGCTCCGTAATTTCGGTGAAGTCTTCTTCCGGAGCTTTTTCGCCTGTTTGAATAAAATTAACAACGGCATTAAGACCTTTAGCAAATTTTTCAAAATCCTCTTTGTACAAAAAGATTTTGTGTTTTTCGTAAAAAAACTTTCCGCTTTCTTCGTTAAATCTTTTTTTACTTTCTGTAATGGTAATATACATTTCACCATTCTTCATGCCCTTTACATCGAAAAAATATGTACGCTTACCGGCACGTACAGGTCTCGAGTAAATTTCATCCCTTTCTTTTCTTTCAAATTCTTCCATATTAAAAAAATTACCCTATGTAAACGCAAAGCTATAGAATATTTTTATATTTCAAAAAAAATTTATGCCTTATAAGCTAAAATATCAGCAAAAAATTAAGGTATTTTAATAGACAATTAATAAAATAAGCCCGTACTTAAGTATTTTTCACCCCTGTCGGGGAAAATTACAACAATTTTACCTTTTTCAATCTTTTTTGCAATTTCAATAGCGGCAATCATTGCGGCTCCGCTACTCATGCCTGCAAAAATACCCTCTTTGGCTGCTATCTGCCTTGTCATTTCATAAGCATCACCCGTTTCTATCATTATGGTTTCATCAATAAGTTCAGGATTATATATAGACGGAACAATAGCTTCTTCCATGTTTTTTAATCCCTGAATATAATGACCTTTTATAGGATGTGCACATACTATCTTAATAGCCGGATTATTTTCTTTCAATCCCTTTCCAACCCCCATAATGGTACCCGATGTACCTATCGCCGACACAAAATAATCTACTTTACCGTTTGTTTGTTTCCATATTTCTTCGCTAGTAGTTTTATAATGCGCCATTTTATTGTAGTTGTTTGAAAACTGATCAGGCATAAAATATCGGTCAGGAAACTCCGCAACAAGCTCGCGTGCCTTTCGTATGGCTCCATCTGTACATTCTTCTGCATCTGTAAGTATTACTTTACCACCAAAAGCTTCAATCATACTTCTGCGTTCTGCCGAAACGATGGAACTCATAACAATATGAACCTGATATCCTTTTATGGTGCCAATCATTGCCAATCCAATACCGGTATTTCCCGATGTTGGTTCAATTATAATTTTATCCTTTGTTAATTTACCTTCAGCTTCGGCTTGTTCAATCATTTTTAAGGCAATCCTGTCTTTTATGCTTCCTGTCGGATTTGTACCTTCTATTTTTGCATAAATGCTGACATTTGGGTTTGGATTCAAATGATTGATTAATACCAATGGGGTATTCCCAATTGATTGTAAAATGTTTTCGCAAATCATTTAAAAATCTGATTTTAGTGTCGTGATTACAAATTAATATTCTGTCTTTCCGTCTGATTCTTTCCAAAGCTGAAATGGCAACAAGAATTTTTCCGCCGGTGAATACTCTGTTCTCAAATGTCTGTTTTCAATATTTAATGATATTTCTTCGTATATAAACGCATCGTCGAACCCCGCATTTGCAGCATCGAGCTTTGATGTAGCAAAAACCAGCCTTTCAGGCCTTGCCCAATATATTGCACCCAAACACATGGGGCATGGTTCGCAACTGCTATATATGGTACAACCCGTTAATTGATAATCGTTTAACTTTTCCGTGGCGTTTCTGATTGCCGTAATTTCGGCATGCGCAGTTGGGTCGTTGTTGTTTGTAACTAAATTAACCCCCGTGGAAATTACTTTGCCTTCTTTAACAATAACGGCTCCAAAAGGACCACCCATCCCCTTTCTTACATTTTCGGCAGCCAAATCCACTGCCATCTGCAAATAAAATTTGTCGTCTTTGTTTTCCATTTATTAACGATAAATTGTTTTAACCATCTGAGCAATTTTTTCGCACCCGAATTTTATTTCATTCTCGCTGATAATAAGTGGTGGTGCAAGGCGCATGCTTTCCGGCGAAAATAAAAACCAATCGGTCAATATGCCTTCGTTCAGCAATGCTTTTATGATTTTTTGATTCATCTCAAATGACTCAAACTCAACGGCCATAAGTAATCCCGCCGATCTAAAATCAACTACTCCTTTTATTTCTGAAATTAAATTTCGAAAAATCTTTTCTTTTTTTTCAACATCCAAATAATGCTTATCTCTTAGCAGTATTTTTAAAGCCGCAAGCGATGCGGCGCAGGAAACCGGATGCCCCCCGAAAGTGGTAATATGACCTAAAACAGGGCTGTGGGTAAGATTTTTCATTATACTTTCATTGCTGATAAAAGCCCCTAATGGAAAACCGCCTCCCAAGGCCTTGGCCAGCACTAAAATATCAGGAATTATTCCATAATGCTCAAATGCAAATATCTTTCCTGTTCGTCCAAACCCTGTTTGAACCTCGTCTAAAATAAGCAATGTGCCGGTTTCGTGGCAACGCTTGCGTAGAGAAGCAAAATACTCTTTGTCGGGTAAACGAACCCCTGCCTCAGCTTGAATCGGCTCAATAATAACGGCAGCTGTTTTATCGGTAATTAATTTCAAATCCTCAATGCTATTGAATTGAATCAATTTAGTTCCAGGTAATAATGGTCTAAATGAGTTTTTATACTCCTCGCTGCCCATAATGCTAAGCGGACCTGTTGTACTACCATGATAAGCATTAACGCACGATACAAACTCAAAGCGTCCCGTTGTTCTTTTTGCAAGCTTCATTGCGCCGTCAATTGCTTCGGCTCCACTATTTACAAAATATACGTTATTTAATGACTGAGGTAAAATGCTACACAGTAATTCCGCCAGTTTAATTTGCACATCTTGTATCAATTCTCCATAAACCAGCAAATGCGAATGTTTATTTAGTTGGTCAACGACAGCTGCATTTATTTCCGGATTGTTATGGCCTAAATTACTTACGGAAATACCGGAAATAAAATCATAATATTCTTTGCCATCTGCCGCATACAATTTGCATTTGTTTGCTGAGACAATATTTAAAGCCAGCGGCTCGGGCGATGTTTGGGCTATATGACGAAAAAATAATTCCTGCCGATTATTCATATTGCAAAGATATTAGAAAATACATTCTGTTGTTAATACTCAAAAGCTAATGTGCAGGCATGTTTATACAAGCAATAATATGTTGCGAAATTAATTTTAGAATACACCTAATATTTTTCGGGTGTTTTTCCTTGATGCTGCATTAATATAAGTGCATCGGCCAAGCCGGCTTTGGGTATCATGATTTTCTGAGCCTTGATGAATTTCATGATGTTTAAAAATATTTCAGCAGCAGGAACAATAACATCGGCTCTGTCAGGATGCAAAAGGAAACGTTCAATACGCTCGGTTACGCTAAGCGGGCAAAGTTGATCATATGCTCTTTGCAATTCATCTAAGGTTAAATGCTGAGGTTCCGATAAGCCAAAGTGAGATTTTAAGGCATTAATATTACCACCCGATGCAATTACAATCTGACCTTTGGGATCGATTTGGCTTTCAATAAAATCAAACATTTTTTTTAATTCAGCCCTGCTGGCTTCGTGCATTAAAGAACGAACAGCTCCAATCTGAAAACTATTGGATTTTCTTAAACCGCTTGAGTTGGCAAAAATCACTTCTGTACTTCCGCCACCCAGATCTATCATTATTTTTTGTATGTCTTTACTGCCTAAACCAACAAACAATTCAGTAATCAATGCAGCTTCTACCTTGCCTTTTATTATCCATGTTTTGATGTCGGTTTTTTTTTCAATTTTCCGCAATAAATCATTACCATTAGTAGCATCGCGCATGGCAGAAGTTGCACCTATAACTGCTCCTTCAACATTCCATGATTTAATAAGCAATTTAAATGCTTTTACAGAATCAAGAAGTTTTTTTTCTGATTCTTTTGAAATATAACCCGATTTAAAAACATCAGTACCAAGCCTTATTGGGATACGAGCATACATTTCCTTGATTACGACAGGCGATCCGTTGTCTATCACCACACCTACCATACATTTTACCGCATTTGAACCTATATCAATAGCTGCGTATCTCATACCTCAAATTTATTTAAGTTTAAATACTTATATACTTCCTCTTGAGAGTTAAAGGGCACATTATTGTCATGAACAAACTTATTGTTTAATTTTCCGTTTACATATCGTGCTTTAACATTGTCTTTCAAGTGAATGTGTAATATTTTTTTAAGAACTTCAATGGCATCTTTATCCAAAACGGGGCACATAACTTCTATTCTGCGATTTAAATTACGTTTCATCCAGTCGGCCGAGGTAATAAACATATGTTCTGATTGCCCACACTTAAAAT
>CAZJYL010000165.1:0-5781 GCA_964550265.1 uncultured Bacteroidaceae bacterium | reverse complement strand
GTGGTAAGAACTAAATCGTATTTTTCAACTTGCTTATTGTTGAAACGCCGCCCTAAACCGGTATAATTCAGATATTTCAAATCGGGAGTGGTGGTTTTAATCTCGTTTTCCCAATTGTGTACCAACGACAAAGGCATTACTATAAGCGAAGTTTTTGAAACAGATTCCCGTGCTTGATTATTAAACAAATCCAATTGTTGTTTTACTGCATTTTTAGAAGATGTTTCTTTCATTTTCAGCAAAAATGCCAATACCTGAATTGTTTTGCCAAGCCCCATGTCGTCGCTCAGGCATCCTCCGAAGTTATTATTGTGCAGAAACATAAACCAGCTCATTCCTTTAAGCTGGTAAGGGCGTAATTCTTTTTGTATGCCTAAAGGCGCTTTCTCAATTTGATAATTGCCCTTTCCTGCAGTTTTAATAAATTCTTCAACTCTGTTATTGCCTTCTATAATGTTGCTAATATAGCTGTATTGATTTTTTTTAACCCGTATGTTGTCGCCTTCGGGTTTGCTTATCAGGGCAAGGTCATGAAACTTAGCAAACCATTCTTCGGGTAATATTGCAATGGAGCCGTCAGGCAAAACGAGCTCGCGGTTGTTTTCCAGAATATTTTTTCGTAAGGCACTGAAAGGTATTTTAAAATCGTCGAACTGCACAAATATTTTCAAATCGAACCAGTCGTTGCTTTCCGAAAAGTGCTGTATGAGTTCAATATGTCCGGTAAAGAATTTTTTAGCCAGCAGCTGGGCTATGTCAAATCCTTTTTTTAGCAGAATAGGGGAATATTCATTAATGTAGTTTATTACTGCATACATTTTTTCGGAATAATCCTTGCTTTGTTTGTCGATATGTACTTTTAAGGGTAAAAAACTTGAGCCGCAAATCGGAACCAAACCATTGTCCTGCAACCAGTCCGTAATGTTTTTCTCAAAAGTAACATTTCGTTTTATTATGAAAAATGAAAATCCATCATTGTTTTTATGTAAAGCTACATGCGATTGCAATTCCGAAGCATATTCAAATTCAACGTTGTCGTATCTGAATCTCAGCATTAGCACAATGTCGTTTTGCAACGAGGTTTCTATACGCAGAACGGGCGTAGGGTTTGCCTCAAAATACTTGTAATCTATTCCTTCCAGCTTAAAAGGATATGCCGAAATTATCTGACGAACAAATTTCTTTAAATAATTGTCCACCTGCGACTGTTCAACAATAACTTTGGATTTTGTAAGAAAAGGCTGGATTTTTTTCCCGTCAACATTATCATCAACCTCAATAAATTTATCTTCAACTATAAGCCAGCAGGGATCGTAATTTAAAATAAGCGTATTTTCGTTTGTAAGCTTGATTTTATCACCTCCAAGTTCAGTATTTATTGTGTAATGCAGCGAGCCGTCAATATATTGAAAAATGAAATTCACTTTCAACTTTTCAACTAAGGGAATAATCGGCTTTTCGTTAATAATATCTTCCTGATCACCTTTAAAATAAATTGGTATCTGGTTGTCGGCCAAAATACTTATTGCCAGGTCGGTTTTTTTTCTCAGGTGCTTTATAACCCTGTCCAACAAGTTTTTGTCTTGCCGGACTTCGTTTTCGAAATCAGTTATCCTGAATCTGTTGTGACCAACAATGCGTGCAAGTGAATCTGTTTTGCACTCGTCTAAAATACTAAGCACCATGAACTCGGCTCCTGTAAAATTGGTAGTATAATGCCTTATGGAATTGCTTGTTATCCTTATATGATTGTAGGCAAACATCCCGTTTTTCATTATTTGCACCACATAAGGCTCCAGACACCAATTGTATGTAGCAGTTTTTACAATGGCAAAGACTAATTTATATTTAGGCTGATCCGATTTTATCACTTTAAAGGAAAATTAACACAAAATTAATACATATATAAAGACACCAGACTCGTTTTTAATAAATAATTCTTAAATAATGCTTTCAAAATCTGATTAAAAATTAAAATGTTTAAATTTGAATTGATTTAACCCCCGTTATTATGAAAAGATTAGTTGTATTTTACTTTTTATTTGCCGGCATTTTGGCTTTTTCGCAGAACATTTCTGAAGAAAAAAGCGATAAAGGATTGATTACTATTACATTACACAAATGTATGCTGCCAACTGGAATAGGAGATGCCGATCAACGAATTGTAGGAATAAAGGTTTATTTATCATACTCTAACCTTGCTTTGACTAATATTGTAATGAAAATGACCGGCACCACAGATATAAATGATGTTTCAGCCGTAAAATTGTATTATACAGGAGATTCGTCACGGTTTTTTGTTGGATCTGGCAGTTCTTTGCTCTCAACAAAAAGCCCATCAAATAATGATATTTCATTTGATATTAATCAAATCTTGCTTCCGGATTCAAATTTCTTTTGGCTGGTCTATGACGTAAGTTCTTCAGCCATTGAGGGGCATGAGCTTGATGCAACTGTAGATTCAGTGGTTATTAATGGATCGTTGTACCTTCCTTCAAATCAAAACGGAGGAAGAACCATTCTTTTAACCAATACACTTTTGTTTAGTTGCAACGATGCGGGTTCAAAGCATTACAGAATACCGGCAATAGTAACTGCTGCCGATGGCTCATTGGTTACGGCAACCGATAAACGCTGGAATAATTCAGGAGACTTGCCAAACGACATAGATGTTCTTATCAGAAGAAGTACCGACAACGGAAAAACATGGAGTGCACCATTAACAATAGCCGGCGATGGCACTACACTTGGATATGGCGACCCAGCTCTGTGTGTTGATAAATCCAATGGCAACATAATTTGTTTAATGGCTTCGGGACCGGGTTTATGGGGCGGAACGGCAGCAGATCCACTTAGAATAATGAAATGCGTAAGCAGCGATAATGGTTTAACATGGACGCCCCCGGCTGATATTACCAATATGATTTATGGTTCTGGATGCAGCAATAGTATTACAAAAACATGGCGGGCTGCCTTTGTGGCTTCTGGCAGTTTCAGCCAGTTCAGTAATGGTCGTCTTGCGGCAGTGATTGCAGCTCGCATAACATCATCAACTACTCTCGACAACTACGTTATTTATTCCGACGACCATGGCAACACGTGGAATATTAGCACTAATATTGCAAAGGCGGGCGGAGACGAAGCTAAAATGGTTGAATTGGCAGACAGCACCATATTGATGAGCATCCGGAATCCGTCATATAGAAGTTTCAATAAATCAAATGATTATGGAATAACATGGGGCACTCCTTATAATGAAACCGAAATAATCGATCCAAAATGTAATGGTGATATGATTCGCTATACTTGTGTAAATGACGGATACGACAGAAACAGAATATTACATTCAATACCTTATGCACCAAACAGGTCAAATGTTTCCGTTTTGCTTAGCTACGACGAAGGAGATAATTGGCCCATAAGAAAAACCATATATCCCGGAGCTTCGGCATATTCTTCGCTTTGTATTTTGTCCGATGGTACCATTGGAATATATTACGAAGTAGGGGAGTACGAAATTTATCAGATGTATTTTGTACGTTTCAGCCTCGATTGGCTTAGCGATGGCACCGACCATTTCAATGTGGCTACTGATATTAATATAAACAATACTGATCAGGGCGAGCTTTTACTGTTCCCAAATCCTTCCGACGGAATATTTAATATTGTATCCAAAAATCGTTTTGCCGACTCCATTCTGGAACTTTCGAATGCTGAAGGCAAACAGATATTCAGTTGTAAGGCTTCCGATCTTGACGGAAGCATGCAGTCAAAGCAATTAGACCTAAGTTCTTATCCTTCGGGTTTGTATTTTGTTCAGCTAAAAGGCAAAGCTCATACCTTATCGGCAAGAATAATAAAACAGTAAAAAGTGTCAGGTTCAGTGCGAAGCTGCCTCGGATATTTACTGCATATGCTGGAATAATCTGAATAACAGATTTACGTCGAAAATAAACCATTGCTAAAGACAGAGTTTAACTTTTACATCCGATATTTTCAATCAAAAATTCAATTTGAATTTTACGTTTTTATATGAAATTCACTACAATGGAATTTGTTTACTATTATGTAAAATGTATATTAAAAAGCATAAGAAATGCGGGGCATAATCATGTATTATTTAAAATTTATTTGTTATTTCTCTATATTCCAAATGTAAGAGTTTTATATTTGTTTGATAATAAGATTTGACAAGAAATTTGAAAAAAGGAATAATTAAATAAAAAATAAAAAAATGAAAACACAATTCTTTATTATTTTTTTATTGGTAAGTGGATTTTTATATTCACAATATCCAAGTAATGCAAATGTTTTGCAGGTAGAAGCGAATAAACCTTTTGAAATAAAAGAAAATCTTTCTAACGGGCAAAAGATTGATGATTTAAGTTGAGCATCAAGCAGTTCAGTTGCTTGTTTCCCTGCGACACAAAATACTAAATTCAGAGGAAATCATGTCCTGTATGCAATGTACATGCCTGTGTATGCCGAAATGAAAATCACGGTTATACCCGATGACAAAAATGCAAATTTCAGCATTTATGCGTATCAGGTAGGTACAGCCAATTACTCAATTCAGCCAAATCTGGGTTCTTGCGTTGCCTGCGAAGCCGAACACAAATGGGATTATCCCAAGAAAGGAAAAACACAGGACCACACAAGAACAGTTGAATTGAATTCCTTGTATGAGCCATACAATGTTGTTATTGGCGTTGCCGGAGCAGATGGATTAACAACCGGTGCATATACATTGAAAATTGAATTAACAGCCGAAAGTTCTGTTACAGAAGCACAAAAGCCGTTAAAAATGTACACTGCAGGAGCTGAGATAGGTAAAGTGATTTCATACATTGGCAATTTAAACGACGGGGTTCCAATAGTTGACCTAAGCTGGGCGTCTAAAAGTTCAATGGCTTGTTTCCCTGCAACTCAAAATTCAAAATTCAGAGGCAATCACTTTATTTATATTACGGAACAACCTACTTACACTGAAATGGAAATTACGGTTATACCGGACGACCCTTCTCAAAATATGAGTGGTTGGGCATATCAGGTTGCAACCACTAATAATTCATATCCGCCTGAAATAGGCTCTTGTGTGGAATGTGAAGCTGACTATAAATGGGATTATCCCAAAAAAGGAAAAACACAGGACCATACCCGAAAAGTTGTGCTCACATCGCTTTATGAACCATATAAGGTTGTTATTGGTGTTGCAGGTGCCGATGATTCAAATAACGGAAAATTTACCATTAAAATTTCAGTTAAAGAAGCGAAATAACCTGATTAAATAAACCGTAATAAACTTATTTAGCTTAAGATTTCCTGATGCAATGACTTAATAATGTTCAGGCGAAAACTGAAAGAGAAATGAATATGTTAATTAATTTTCATTGCTGAAGGAAATCTAACATACGTAGTGTGCTACTGAATGTATCGTCAATATGAATGCATTACATTATATGAATTTTTGCGGGAAACGACGTAAGTTTATTGCAAGAAAATTAAAAATTTTTGTTGCTCATTATGATAAAACCCCTTACTTTGCAGCAACATAGCGATTTAAAATGTTGTATGAAAAAGCAGAATGCTGAAAACCCAATAAAGAGCAAGCAATTTGCAAATGAAATCAAATAATTTATGAATACACGTAAAATATTTTTAGCATTAGTAGTATTATTTACTACAAGCATAAGTCTGTTCTCGCAAACGGCAGAAGAATGGAAAAATCGTGGCAATAAGGAACTGGAAGAAGCCAATTATGATAAGGCCATTGAGTATTAT
>CAZJYL010000164.1:0-5823 GCA_964550265.1 uncultured Bacteroidaceae bacterium | reverse complement strand
GTGTATGGCAGGCAACCAATGATGTTAGAATCAATAAAGATTTAACAATAGACATGAATGCGGAGGCAATAAGAATTATATTTGAATATATGGATTTATACAAAGAAGATTGCAACTAATTATTTCCAAACTGGAAATATAAGTTTAATCTTTGGTCAAGATTTTTTATTATAGCTAATTCCCACGAGGAGTATAAGCATTTTTTTTGCTGTTTCGGCCAAAAATGCTGAAGTGCAGATATCTTTGCGGATTCAGGCGCATATCTTCAACCAGCTTGTCCAGATCTTTTGAAGATTTCTCAAGATTGTAGTATAAAGTATCGTTGTTAATTAACATTCCCAATGAGCCCTGCCCTTGGTTGACCTTTGTCATTATATCATTGAATTGTGCCAAAGATGTATTTGCGTTGTTTATGGTTGTTTTGAAATTTGATTTAACCATACTGTCCGAAACCGCCTCTAAATTGCTAAAGATTTTACGTATTTTATCATTGTTGTCATTAAGGTTGGCAGTGATTGATTCAACATGAGAGATTATAGCGCTAAGTTTATATCGTTGCGAAGTAACAAGAGTGTCAATATTATATGAAGCACGTTCTAAACTGGCTATTGTGTTTTTTATGCTTTCGAAAGAGCGACTCAGATTTTCGCGCGTATCATCATTGAATATCAATTGCAGTATAACCAAAACACTATCAAAAGACGATAAAAGATCTTCTGCCTTGTTTTTCAATGGCAAAATTTGCATACTCACTTCTTCTTTTAAATCGGTTTCGGTTTCTCCTTTAAGATAATCTCCACTTTTTACCATTTCGGAAGAATTGCCCAGAATAATTTGCATTGCCTTACTTCCCAATAAGTCACTGCTAACAATTTTTGCTACGGAATTTGATGGAATATCCACTTCTTCGCTAATAATCATTTTTACTAATAACCTTCCTTTTCCGCCCGGCTTAAAGCTAATATCGGTAACTTGTCCGATTTTAAAACCGTTTAAAACAACAGGATTGGCTTCTTGTAATCCTGTTACATTGTCATATTCAGCATACAAAACTGTTTGTTTGGAAAAAACATCCTTGCCTTTTAGAAAGTTGATACCCCAATAAACAAGTACCATCCCGAAAATAAAAAACAAAGCAATTCTAACTTCCTTTTTCTTAAACACCTTAGTTTTTTTTACAAATCTAATGTATTTTTTTTATCAGGCAATAAAAATTACTGCTCACTTAAATTTTTGGCTTCTTGAATGCTGATTGAAACCCCATTGTTGAAGGCTACCAAGAATGCATCGGGATAACCGTTTTTCTTAACCTCGGAAAGAGTATTTAAGGCTTCAATATACGATGATGTGTCTCCACAATAATATTTATAATAAGTGCCGGATTTTTGATATGAAACCGATTTTAAGTTTTTAAAACGTGAATCATTTAGTGGAATAATTTCTTTGAACGAAGCAAACTGTATTTTGAATACAATTGAATTTGAAGTTTGAATCTGAGAGGTTGATTTATCGGCTGATGCTTCTGTTTCTTTCATTTCAACAGGCGTATTCCCCAGATTGTTGGTTTCGTTGGAATATGCTATAATTGATGAATATATTGAATATGCAATTATTTCTTTTCCTTCATCTGACATCAATACTGTTTCATCGTTGTAGTTTGAAATAAAGCCGGCTTCTATAAGCACCGAAGGCATTGCCGTTCTGTAAAGTACAAAAAAGGGCGCTTGTTTGGTGCCTCTGTCGTATAGCTTTAAACGATTATTGAAGTTTTTCATTAATAATTGTGCAACTTTCAGGCTGCGTTCAATATAAATGTTTTGAAAAAAGCTAAAAGCAATGTAGGCTTCAGATGAGTTAGGATTTATTCCATCGTAGCGGTCTTCGTGATTCTCTTCGAGTAAGGCAGCCGAGTTTTCTTTCATTGCAACCGCCAGATTGGCTTCTGATTTATTCAAACCCATTACATAAACCTCAGTGCCATTAGGGGCAGTTTTTTCGTTAGCGTTGCAGTGAACCGAAATAAAAAGATTAGCCTTTGCTTCATTGGCAATTTTTGCCCTGCGGTCAAGTTCTACAAACACATCAGTGTTTCGGGTATAAACAACTTTTATGTTATTGTGGTTTTTTAAATAATTTCCAACACGTAATACAACATCAAGAACAATATCTTTTTCTTTGCTTCGTTTGCCAAGAGCTCCGGGGTCTTTACCGCCATGGCCGGCATCCAGAACAACAATAAATTTATCCGAATTTAAGTTTTGCGCCGAAATGGTGCCTGGAGTTAAACAGATGAATATGAATATAATTAAACTAATGTATTTCATAAATGATTATAATTATTTTTGTATTCCAAAACTTGTTACAAATGTAAGAGGTTTTTTCTATATCAGCAATTGTACCAAACTTTTGAAAAAGTCATTATTTTATATAATTTTTATTTCATTTTTATTTGTTTATAAGACAAATGGGCAAGTTGTTGATACAGTTTATTCATCATCGGACAGTATTAAGGTTAGTGTGCAGGAAGAGAAAAGTGCGCTGAAAGAACCAATAGATTATAAGGCCAGGGATTCTATTCGTTTTAATGTAAAGCAACAGATTGTTGAAATGTATGGCGAAGCCATGGTTGATTATGGAAATATTCATCTTGAGGCCGGATATATAAGAATTGATTTTTCCAGATATATGATTATGGCTTATGCCTTAACTGATTCAAATGGTGTTGCCAGGGGTATTCCCAAATTTAAGGACGGAGACCAGGAATTTGAATCGGATACGATTTTTTATAATTATGACACCAAAAAAGGAATAATACAACATATTTTTTCGGAGCAGGGCGGAGGATTTTTGCATGGAGAACGTGTGAAAAAACTTGCCGACAATACTATTTTGGTCAGGAACGGATCATTTACAACCTGCGATTTGAAAGACCCTCATTTTCAAATTTGCTTCAACAAAGCCAAGGTTATTCCTAACGATAAAATTGTTACGGGCCCGGTATGGCTTGAAATTGAGCATATACCAACTCCATTAGCATTGCCTTTTGGATTTTTCCCTAATAAAAAGGGAAGGGCTTCGGGTTTGTTAATTCCATCTTATGGCGAAAGTGCCAACAGGGGATTCTTTTTAGAAAATGGCGGTTATTATTTTGGCATCAGCGATTATATCGATTTAGCTTTGCGGGGAGACATATATTCACGTGGCAGCTGGGCTCTAAAGGCGCAATCGAATTATAAAAAGAAATATAAATACGAAGGTAATTTCAGCTTTAATTTTGCAAGAAACATCTTTGGCGAGCGAAATACTCCCAATTATAGCAGAAACAGCGATTTTTTTGTTAAATGGAATCACAGTCAAGACCCCAAGGCACGTCCAAACAGCAGGTTTTCTGCAAATGTTCAGGCGGGAACGTCAAATTACAACAGATACAATCCAACAAGTGCCCACGATTATCTGTCTTCCAATTATTCTTCAAGTATCTCTTACAGTACGACTTTTGCCAATTTGTTCAACTTTACGGCAAATCTTAATCAAAGTCAGAACAGACAAACACATTCATTCGATATTACTCTGCCCGAAATTTCACTTTCTTCAAACAGAATTTATCCCTTCAGACAAAAAGGCAAAATAAGAAAGACATTTAAGGCCATTGATAATATTACTGTTTCGTATGCGATGAATTCACGGAATAGTTTGCATACAATTGACACTACTTTTATTGATGATTTCAAATGGAATAATTTTAATAATGGAATAAAGCATACCATTCCAATATCAATGCCTTTGAAATTATTGAAAGTTGTAACTGCCAATACTTCGTTTGTTTTTAATGAACGATGGTATTTCAGCACCATAAACAAGCATTGGAGTTCTGCCGATTCTGCAGTGGTAATTGACACAATTCAGGGATTTAGCGCAGCTCACGATTTCACTTTGTCAACAGCATTAACAACCAAGCTATATACTTTTGTTTTATTTAAAAAAGGTCCTGTTTCGGCATTCAGGCATGTTTTAACCCCGTCGGTTTCTTTTTCTTTTCGCCCAAATTATGCCGAACAGATGTGGGGCTATTATAAGTATTTTTTCAAGCCGGGTGATTTAACACCTACACGTTATTCTATCTATGAACAAGGGATTTTTGGTGGACCTTCTGCAGGAAAGCAATCCATGATATCTTTTGCATTTGGCAACAATCTGGAAATGAAAGTCAGGTCAAAAAAGGATACCATAAGCGGGTTTAAGAAAATTGCATTAATTGACAATCTTTCTATTAATGCAAACTATAATGCAGCTGCCGATAGTTTGCGATGGTCAATGATTAATCTTTCGGGTAGAACCAGAATATTCAAGGGACTGGATGTTAGATATGCCGCCGTTTTTAATCCTTATGTAAGAGATTCATCCGGCCGCATAATTAATACTTATGAGTGGGATGTTAATCACAGGTTGTTTAAGCAGGAAAACGGAGTATGGGGTGCCAGCTTGAATTATCAGCTTGACAATGGTACTTTCCGAAAAAAAGGATATAAACCGGATACATCTTCTGTTTCGGGATTTGTGCCTAAATGGTCGTTGCAACTATCCTACACCTTGCAGTATTCTCAGGACTTTTTAAATATCATAAATACTCAGGGAAAAGTAATTCAGACTTTATCGTTTAGCGGCGATATTGAATTTACCCCAAACTGGAAACTTGGCATGATGTCGGGATACGACTTTGTTAATCACGATTTTAGTTATACATCGGTTAATATTCACCGCGATTTGCATTGCTGGGAAATTATATTTAACTGGATTCCTGCAGGGCCAAGAAAAAGCTACAATATGACCATAAGGGTAAAATCCAGCATATTGCAGGATTTAAAATTTGAAAAGAAAACCGACTGGCGTGATTTATATTAAGAAAACAAGTATTAATTGTAAACGCGTATGGCAAAAATTGTTAGATTATTTGGAGTTTTTTATGTTGTTGTTTTATCCGTTGTGCATTTGTTTGCTCAGTATGAACCTGATACAGTTTTTACAAAAGGCTGGAATTTGGGAATAAATACGGGCTATTACAAGGCTTCATCTTTGCATGCAGGATACTATGACGGACGGCCACAAAACGAAAACAACATAAATTATGTTTTCGGAAATCCATATTGGTATCAAGACATTAAAAACGAAATCAGAAATAAAATTTCGCGCGATTCGTTTTGGATAGCTGAATATCCGGTAAAAATGAAATATAACGGAGCAATGATGTTCGGCTTTGTTACCAGATATAATTATTCGGCAGACTTCTCTTTGAATTTTCAGTTTAATTTTGCCAAACTGCATTTAAATGATATTTTCAATATTGAGGTATGGCCTGCTATACCCGGTTCTGTTCAGTCATTTATTGCCTGCCCGATTACAGGAATTGAATCCAGGTCGAACATCGATTTTTCAATGATGTTTTCATTTGCATCTAAAAACAAAACACCGATAAAGCCATTTTTCGAAATAGGTTTAAATTTAAACAGCGTTAATGTCAAGAGTTCCCAAATCCATATTTTTGATCTCACTTACAATATTCGCGATGTTTATGGCGGAACACCTTATGTGCCAAATATGCCCTTGTCGGAATATCCAATTAAGCAGGGCGGAATAGGCTATGGCCTTTATTCTACAGTTGGCACACGGTATATTATGTCAAAAGATGTATGGATTGAGTTACTGGGCATGATAAATTATTCTACGATTAATCTTGAAGGATACAAGGGCTTTGGTATGCACTGGAGCCCGGTTTTACGATTTATTTTAAGTCCGGCAATGCTTAGTAATAATATGTAAAGGAAG
>CAZJYL010000163.1:0-5828 GCA_964550265.1 uncultured Bacteroidaceae bacterium | reverse complement strand
AAAGTACGTTTCATGACAATTCTCCTTTTTTCAAGTTTGGGAGTGCAAAATTAGAAAATAATTTTTGATAATCAAAACTTTTTTTATGTTTTAAAAAAAAATTGCAAGGCATTGTTGATTATATGAAAAGTAAATTTTTGCCAAAACATAAAAAACCGCCTGATTCAGGCGGTTTTTTATACCGTAACGTTTTTTATTTACTAATAATTTTAAATTCTGTACGTCGATTAAGTTGGCGTCCTTCGTCGGTATCGTTTGGTGCAATAGGTTTATCGAAACCATAACCTACACTGGTAAGTCTGTTGGAAGAAATACCGGCGGCAATCAGGTAATCAACAACAGCTTTTGCGCGTGCCTGCGAAAGAGTTTTATTATATGTTGCCGAGCCAACATTATCGGTGTGTCCTGATATTTCTATTTTTAATGTCGGGTTATCTTTCATTAACTGAACAAGATTTTCAAGCTCGTTTTTAGATTCAGGACGCAATGTTGATTTGTTGAAATCGAAGAAGATGTTCTTGAGTACAATCTCTTTACCAACTTCAACTTTCTTGAGATAAATATCTTTTTCAATTTCCTGATATGCAGCAGCATTAGGAATATCAAAGTTTTCGGAATGGAATAAATAGCCATCGGCTTTTACTGCAATACCATAATTTTTACCACTTGGCAATGATACCAGATATTTCCCTGTAGCGCTATTTGATTTAAATGTTGCCAATTCTTCGTTTTTAGCCAAATCGGTAAGAATAATGTTTGCTTCCACAGGTTGCTTTGTGGCTTCGTCCAAAATACGGCCTTTCAATAAGGTCAGCGAAGCTGTATTTACAGAAAGAGTGGATTCAATTACTTTTTCACTAACAGGTTCAGTACGCCATGCAATAAGATTGTCTTCCGAGTTTGTCAGAACAGGTTTTTCAAGAATAAAAGTTACTATATACAAATCTCTGTCGCCAAAGCCATCCTTACGCGAATCGCTCATCATATATGCATGCATACCACTGGCAGAAATTGTAAAAAATAAATCATCATCAGGGGTATTTATAGGGTAGCCAAGATTAACAGGTTCACTCCATTTGCCATTCTCGAAAGTGGACTTGAAAATATCAAAGCCTCCCATTGTTTTATGGCCTTGAGAACTAAAGTAAAGTGTCTTTCCATCGGGGTGAATAAAAATGGATTCTTCATCATAAATAGTGTTCAATTCCTTAAGATTGACAGCTTTGCCCCATTTGCCTTTTTTGTCGAGAGTGGAAACCCAGATATCTCGTCCGCCAACTGATCCTTCTCTGTCGCTGATAAAATAGATAGTGCGTCCATCAGGGCTTAGGCTGGCTGAACTTTCATGAAATTTTGAATTGATGGTTTTTGGTAAGGCAACCGGTTTATCCCACTTATTACCTTTTTGTTTACATTCATAAATGTCGCCATTATGTACATCTTTATAAATGTACAAAGTTTGTCCGTCGTTGCTTAATCCTGCAGTTGCATCATGAACCTTGCTGTTCAGGGGCTTGCCCGGGTTGGTTACTTTCCATTCTCCGTTTGCACTTTCGGCAATATAAATGTCTTCGTAATACATCTGATCCTGTGGGTCAAGTTTACCTCCTGTAGTATTTGGTCTGCGGCTTGTAAAAGTCAGCACCGATTCATCCGCATTTATGAACGGAGAGTATTCTCTGTTTGAAGTGTTAATTGAAGGGCCTAAATTATCTATAAATACTTTAACCGGGCTTGCCACCAATTTAATTCCTGTTTCGCATTCCTGTATTTTTTTGTTAAGTTCGGGGGCAACTTCGCTATATTGTTTTGGAGATAACTTGTTTTTATAAGTTTTATATGATGCAATGGCCTCATCAAATTTATAATTGCCCTGATATGCTATTCCAAGCCATAAATATAGCGAGTCGCAGCAATTTGCGTTTAATGTTTCAGCTTTTTGTAAATGCTCAAGAGATTTTTCAATGTCAATTTTTCTATAGCAAATCCCAATTTTATAATTCAGTTTTGCATTGTTTGGATTAATTGCCTGAGCTTTTAAGTAACATTCAAGCGCATTTTTACGGGCACCTATTCCTTGACGCATAAAGCTATCGCCTTGTTTAATGTATGACAATGCTTCTTTTAATGCTTTTTTGTCGGATATACCATTTTTGTCGAATTCTACATTTTGAGCACCAACAAAAGTAAACGACAACAAACAAACAAATATTATTATTATTTTTTTCATAGCAGTACTTTCTTGATTAAGTTATTGTTTACACATTTGTTTAATGTAAAACTCTGCATTTTTAATACCTCCGTCTTTAGCTTTTTTCCAGTCGGCGCATGCTCCATCAATATCGCGGGTCATTTCTTTTGCATTACCTCTGTTAAGGTAAGCAGTAATATAATTACCGTTTAATTTTATGGCTTTATCAAAATCTTCGATGGCAGAGGAATATTGTTCGGCTTTGTATTTTGCAGACCCTCTGTTATTGTATGCATAAGCATAATCAGGATTTTTTTCAATAGCTTTGGTGAAATCAGTAATAGCACCTTCATAATCACCCTTATCCATTTTTGCCAAGCCTCTGTTGTTATATGCAACGTAGTAGTCGGGATCCGCATCTATGGCTCTTGAATATTCATAAATAGCATCATCATACTTTTCAATTTTGCGGTAAACGCTGCCTGTGTTATTATATGCAAATGCAAGTTTGGGGTTAATTTTAGATGCTTCTTTATAGCATCTTATTGCTTCATCGTAATTTTCCATCATTTTATAACAACTACCCATATCATTATATGCATAGGCATAAGTGTAGCTTTCTTTGTCAATTAATGCTTTTTTATAATATTCTATTGCAGCTTCATAATCTTTTTCGTCATATTTCAAACTTCCGAGATAATAATATGATTGGTCATGCAAAGAGTCAAGTTTTATTGCGTTTGTTAGGTCATTGAAAGCTCCTTCCGCATTGTTATCGTCGTATTTCATTTTGCCTCTTTGGAAATAGGCATTAGCTGTAGGGGCTAAATTTATTGCTTTATCAAAGTCGGCTAAAGCTCCCGACTTATCTTTCATGTCAGCTTTAATAATACCACGATTATAATATGCTTTTGCAAAATCCGGTTTAATATTGATTGCTTCATTAAACTTGCTGAGCGATTGAGCTAATTGCCCATTATCATATAAAACAATGCCTTCATTGTACAAGCGTTCGGCTTTTTGCGGATCTTCAACAGGAATCCTGATAGTATCGGTTTGAGCTTTTATGCCCCAACCAATACATAAAAGTAGGATAATTATGGACAAGTGTTTCATAATACAGATTTTAAATAATGTGCTAAAATAAAAAATATATCGTATTTAAAATACAATTCTTGTTATAAATCATAAAAATCATGTAACATTTAAAATACATTGATGTTTTCAGAATATTTATATACTTTAGCAAAAAAAAGTATATGATAACAAAGGAACTTATTCATCCAAAAAGTATTGTTGTTGTTGGAGCATCGCAGGATGTAAAAAAGCCTGGGGGCAAAATCTTAAAAAACATTATTGATAACCGTTTTGCCGGTGAATTATTTGTTGTAAATCCAAAAGAAAAAGAAATTCAAGGCATTAAGTGCCATGCAGATGTAAATGATTTGCCGGATGTTGATTTGGCAATTCTTGCCATAGCGGCACGTTTTTGTCCTGAAACGGTCGAAATACTTGCAAAGCAAAAAAATACCAAAGCTTTCATAATCCTTAGTGCCGGCTTTAGCGAAGAAAACGCTGCAGGTAAAGAACTGGAACAAAAAATTGTAAAAACCATTAATGAGGCAGGGGCGTGTTTGATAGGTCCAAATTGCGTTGGAATGATGAATTCTTTCCATTCTTCTGTGTTTACCAGTCCTATTCCAAAGCTTGAACCCAAAGGTATTGATTTTATTTCCGGTAGTGGAGCAACGGCTGTATTTATACTTGAGAGTTGTATGATGAAAGGACTAACCTATGGCTCTGTGTGGAGTGTGGGTAATAGTGCCCAGATTGGGGTTGAGGAAGTGCTGGAATACTTGGATAACTCGTTTGTGCCGGGAGAAAGTTCTTTAATGAAAGTTCTTTATATCGAAAGTGTAAATAAACCTCAAAAACTTCTTAAGCATGCAAGGTCGCTTATAGCTAAAGGTTGCCGTATTGCTGCCATAAAAGCAGGTTCTTCCGATGCCGGCAGCCGTGCTGCCTCGTCACATACCGGCGCAATGGCTTCCAGCGATGTGGCAGTAAACGCCCTTTTCAGAAAAGCAGGTATTGTCCGATGCTATGGACGTGAGGAACTGGCAGCGGTGTCTTCTGTCTTTAATTTCCCTAAACCCAAAGGTAAAAATGTGGCTATTGTTACTCATGCCGGAGGTCCTTCGGTTATGTTGACCGACGCTTTGTCTTCTAATGGCTTAAATGTACCTCACATTGACAATGAAGACTCAAAAGAGCTGTTAACAAAACTTTTCCCGGGGTCTTCTGTTGCAAATCCGATTGATTTTTTAGCAACCGGCACAGCTGAACAACTCGATGAGATTTTAAATATTTGTGAAAATAAATTTAATGATATAGACTCAATTGCTGTTATTTTTGGTAGTCCCGGACTTTTTGAAGTTTTTTATGTATATGATGTGCTGGACAAGCATTTAAAGACTTCTAAAAAACCAATTTTCCCGATACTGCCTTCTATAGTAAATGCTAAAAATGAAGTTGATTATTTTGTTGAGAAAGGAAATGTTTTTTTCCCCGATGAGGTCGTTTTTGGAAAAGCACTTGCCAATGTGATGAATACACCCGACCCGATTGAGGATGAATCAATGCCGGAAATTAATATTGCAACAATAAGAACAGTTATTGATAAAGCAAACAATGGTTATTTGGCTCCTGAAGATGTTTCGTCGTTGCTGGATGCAGCCGGAATTCCCAGGGCAGGCGAGGCCACTTGCAGTGATGAAGATTCGCTTGTAATTGAAGCAGAAAGAATCGGTTATCCTCTTGTTATGAAAGTGGTTGGCCCTGTTCATAAAAGCGATGTAGGAGGTGTTGTTCTAAATGTTAAAACCAAAGAAAAATTGATGGAGGAATTTCATCGAATGATGAAAATAAAGGATACCAATGCAGTTTTAATTCAGCCAATGTTAAGTGGGATAGAGTTGTTTGCGGGTGCGTCTCGCGAAGGAGATTTCGGCCATTTAATCCTTTGTGGGCTTGGTGGCATTTTTGTTGAGGTATTGAAGGATGTAACTTCAGGGTTAACACCATTAGGCAGAAAAGAGGCCATGATGATGATAGAAGGGTTGCGTGGTAAAAAAATCCTTGAAGGTGTACGTGGCCAAAAACCTATTGATAAAGATAAATATGCTGAAATACTTACGCGCCTTTCTGCCTTGTTGCAGGCAGCTCCTGAAATTGCCGAAATGGACATCAATCCGCTGCTTGCTGAAGGTGCAAAAATTGTTGCCGTAGATGCCAGAATTAACATTTTAAAATAAAGAGCTTGAATAATGGCATAATTTTTATGAATAAAACAAAAAATTAAAAAATTATGAAAAAAATATTTTTGTTTTTATTAGTCCTGCACTTTTATGTTTTCGGATTTGCACAGGTTTCTTCTTATTCCACATCGGGTGTTGATTTCAAATTCTCCGGTGTTTTACTTGAGGATTCTTTTAGCTTTTCGCAGGTTCCAAGGATGTCGTTGTGGCTCAATTTATCTGAATACTATCATTTTGATTTCAATCCATTTTTGGGCTCGTTTGTTGGATTTGGAATTGACAATATCGGATATATAGTTGAATATCATGCTCCTTATAAC
>CAZJYL010000162.1:0-5878 GCA_964550265.1 uncultured Bacteroidaceae bacterium | reverse complement strand
CTGCTGCCGCAACTCCGCAAGAGGATCCGGCTCTAGCCCCTCCGCAGACTCCTCGACATGCCCAAGCACCTCACGTACCCGCTCGACGAACGCAGGGATCGCAGCCTCGATCCGCTCATCTGTCGCCTTGGTAACCGCCTCCATGATAGCGCCCGACAACTCCGCGTCCAGCGCCTCGCGAACCATCGACCGAACCTCTTCCTGGTCCATCAACTCTGCTCCCTCCGACTCAACCACTCGCCCTCGAGCATTGCCCGCGGGAACCCAGTCCACACTGTTGCACTTCTGGATCGACTGCACAGCCTGAACCTCCCGACCATCCACCTGCCGCACCCTGTAGCGCACGAACGAGTCGTGACTAATCCCGATCTGACCCCGCGCCACAGGGTCGACCAGCATCTCACGGAGCTGCCCCGAGTGAACGTGACATACACCCTCCAGCCCGCGCTCCGTAACCTCCAGGCTACCCGGCTTCACCGTCGCACAGTAATCCCGCACATCCCGATGCCCGCGCCGCCCGTCGTTCAACGGGTCAGAGTGGTTGAGAAACATCTTCACACCGTCGAACACGCCCTCACTCACAGCTTGCTCAAGCACCTGCCGCCCATAGTACCGCCGGCCATCCTGGGTAGCGCCATGCCCAATCACCAGGATCCGAAAGTCACCATCGCCGAGCCCACCCCCATCAGGCCCCGACAACACCGTCGCCGCGAACACCTCATTGACGCGCCCACTCTTCATCGGGGGCGCCTTCGACTCAGTCGTAACAGCACCCATAGTCCATACCTCCAAACGGCCCCATGTATGGATACTGCCATTCACGCCAACCCCCTGCAAAAACCACCACTACTCCTCCGGCTCCTCGGGCAGCACAACCGACTCCGGCATCTCCCGAACGCCACCACCAGACACGCGCAACCGCCGCATCGCCTCGTCTACGTCATCCGTCCCTATCGCCACATGGGCCTGGTAACTCGCCTCCTCCGCGTCAATCAAACCACGGTCCCGAGCATCCGCCAACGCCGCAAGCAACGAACTCAGATACGCCTCATCCCTCGGCTGCACCGGCGGGAAGTCCAGGTCATACACCCGACGCACCGAGTCCGGCAAGTAAACAAAGTCCTGCATCTGCGCCGCCCGCTCAATCGCGAAGTCGACCACACGCCGTATCAACCGCTCGAAGAACCCCTGACGCTCTCGGATCCGCCAGATCGCCGGCAACTCCATCGACCGACCAATCGCCAGGTTCCCCGACGACGCATCACCATACCAATGCTCACCGAACCCAAACGAACGAATCGTCTCCAAGAACGTCGACCGACCCGTCGCCGACTGGTTCGCCACCTGGCCCGTCCCCACCCGAATCGGCTCCAAGTCCACACCCTCGTTCGACACGAACACACCACCCGGCCCCGGCGGCGGAGACTGGAACTGACCAGCCGCCGAACGAACCACGTCCGCAGAACGCGTCCGTACCTTCTTCCGCCACGCCAACATCGCGAACGCCTTCGTGATCGTCGCCATGTCACTCACCGTGCCCGCATGAACACGCGCCCAGTCATACGCCCGGTAAACCTCGGGCACACCACGCACACCCATCGTGTTCGTCACCGCATGATAGATCGCAACATCCGGCTCCAACGGAACACCAGACAAGAACTCGAGCACCTCCGGATCATCACCAGGCTGAGGCCACAACGGATCCGGCGTCGACAAGTCCCGGTAGTAACGCACCTGCACATCGCGCGACACATCCCACTTGCCCCGCACGAAATCATACTTACGAGGCCGCCACTCCCGCCGATACACCAACCGACGACGCCGGTTCTCAGGATGGCAAATCACCTCCGTGATCTCAGACGACGGCAGATCAGCCAGCTTCACCTGACTGTCCGCCGAACTCGTGTGCACCGTGAAGAACCGCTCACCCTCACACATCAAACAACGGTTCGTGTCGCGAAGACCAGACACATCCGTCAGCACCAGACGATTGTCAGGATCATTCCAGAACCGATCAATCACAGCCTGGAGCTCAGCATCCTCCGCCCTCGGCCGAGACAACCCCTCCCCGAAGCAACCACTCGCAAGCAGCGACTCCGCCTGAGCAACCGTCCCATCCACCATCCACAACCGAACACAAAGATCCACAATCTCCGCACGACTCGCCGAAGGCAGCTCCATCGACGACCCAGGCACAAGACCACCAAGAAGACGCCACGCGCCATCCTGCGATGTGTCCGCCTCTATGCGATCAAGCGTAGACTCCACCACACGCAAGAGACGGCTATCCACACGATCAAGCGCAGCATCTATCTGGCGCCCAAACGAAGATGACCGAGGAACTGAATCCTTCACTTCAGCACGCCGTCCCCAGGGTAGCCTCATGCAGCCACCTCCTACTCACACACCAATACGCCACATTCACAGAAATCCCCTGCAAGGTTACCGATTTAGCTATTTAGTTTCGGTTTGGAAAAGCTAAATCGCGCTAGCCCTTGGGCCACAAGGGATTGAAGCCTATTGATTTAGCTATTTAGCTATTTAGCGGTCATTTTCATCTTTGCTTTTCCAAAAAAGCTAAATCGTATAAATAGCTAAATCCGACCGAAAGGTACTAAAGTACGTATAAAAGAGGCCGATTTAGCTTTGTCTGGAAAAAGCTAAATCCTGGCGTCAAAGCTAAATCGGAGATAAACCATAAGACACGAACGGGTCCCATATGCGAAGTTCTATGCACGGGGGAGGGGGAGGGGAGGTAAAGAGAGGCGTAGTCGATGGGGACCCCACGAGTTGAATATTCGCGGCCAGAGTAACAGATAGGCTGCATCACGCTCTGAACGTGGTACTGCCGCTGTGTGACAGACTGACTGTAAGGCAAGCTGAGAACCAACGGTCCGGCGGGGGGTTCTTAGGGGGGGGCGGAGTCGCTCGCCAGAAACATCCAGCCTCGAAGTCAAAAGCCGACCCATCACCGATGTGCGGTTAGCAGCGGGAGCGTACCATGCACGGCCGCACACGGCCACAAGTGGCCGTGTGCCCGCCACGGCGCTACCGGCAACGTCGGCGCACAGAGCGCGCCATCGCCGCCTACGCAGCCGTGGCGGGAGCGCTGGCTACGCCAGCGGCGGCCGTGCCCGACACAGCATAGCCTGCAGTGTGTGACGACCCCGACATTCCGAACCAGCCTCGCCACCACAGGATCCTCGCCTAGCCACCCAGCTAGCCGCCTGAGCGCGCGCTGTGTGTCGTGAGTCACTCGATACCGGGTAGCCACGGTACGTGCGTTACAGGGGACGTGGCGCGCAAAGCGGTGGCGCCTCCGCCCTCCAGGGCTCCGGCGCTCCGAATGACCTCCGCCCTGACGGGCTCCGGTCCGAGTAAGAGCAGCGGTTGGCGCTCGGCCCACGGCCGCTTCGCGGCCATCCTGCTCGCCCCGCTTCGGCACCTCCGGCGCACACCCCGCGCCACACGGCGCCTTCGCGCCTGCTCGCAGGAGCGCCGGCAAGCCGGCGCCGTGGGCCTCGCGCCTCTGTTCCCGGCGCCAGCCCCCACCCCCACCCACCCACCCGGGTGGGGGCTGGCACCGTCCTCGTCCTCGTCCTCGTCATCCTCCTGGCAGCATCCGTTGTCGCAGCCCTCCTGGTAGTCGTGCTGCTCCTCCTGCCACTCCTGCGAAGTCGTCGAAGATGTCGGCCACTCCTACCGTCGCGTTGTCGACTAACGCAGCTACGGGCACGGGTCCGACGGCCATCACTACTGCGTCGGCTTCGTCGGGGCTTGGCATCCCGCGTGCAAGCATATCGTCCTTGCTCTCGATCTTCACACGGTTGCCGCGGAACTCGTAGCGGATCGCTGCGAGCTGGGCACGGAGCCGGTCGGTCTCCGGCCCCTTCCACGTCACAGCCAGCTTCGGCCATGTTGACTCGGCGCGGAGCGACTCGCGTAGGCACCAGTATCCCTCGGCCCGCCAGTTCACAAACCGTGCGGCATCGGTCGCTCGCCCACCAAACAGCACGCCTCGGTAGTCGATGCGGTCATCGCTGCTTGGCAACAGCAGATCGGCGACCCCGGCTCCGACGCCGGTCTCGTCGATCAGCACTTTCACAGGCACCCGGCACTGGGCCCACAAGTCCTCGGCCGCCTGGGCCGTGCGCCACACCACCTCCTGCGTCGTCGTCCTCCCGTCGATGCTCTCTATCCGCACAACCTCCGCGCCCACCCGGCACGCGATCACTGTGCGGTTCCCACCACTCCTCGCCACGTCCACCCCAACCTGGGCCGTCGGCCGCACCAACTCCACCGGCTCTCGCTCCACCGCAGCCTGCACCCACGACAACGGAGCAATCACGTGGTCCGCGTCGGCGTCCGGAAACTCGGCCAACACACGCGCCTTGAAGTAGTCGCTCTCCTCGCCCCACTCAACCTTCCACTCCTCAACACGACTCGGCTGCAACAACTGACGGAGCACACCCGGCGCCAGGTCCTCACCTGTGAAGTTCGGCGTGTCCTGTGCGGCGATCCTCACCGTGTGCCACCCAAGCTCAGGCCGCTCCACCGCCCGACGGAAACGACCATCCGGGTTGACAGGGTTGCCTATCATCAACTCGCGTGAGGCTTGATACGTATCCATCACACTGAACTGGTCATCGCTGATGCCGGGCGCTTCGTCGTAGACCAGCAGCATGTTCTCCGCGTGCTCACCTGGCATGTCGTCGGCGTGCTCTGTGCTGAACCCATATGCGTAGTGGTACGGGTCCGGCTCCCCGTCCTCGCCCAGCACCTGTAGCTGGGTCATGTCACACTTCGCCTGCCCTCGGACTTCCTCGGGCAGCCGGCGGAACAGTGCGCGGATCTCCTTCCACAAGAGCCGCTTCACCTGTCGCCACGTTGGCGCGGTCGTGATCACATATGCCGGTCGGCGGCTGAACAACCACCAGAGCACCACGATGGCGGCAAGGAACGTCTTGCCTGCCGCGTGACAACTCGGCACCACCACCTTCGCGTGGTCACGGATCGCCTCAAGCACCTCACGCTGCTTGGCCCCAAGCTCCAGCCCTAGCGTCCGCTCAGCGAACTCCACTGGATCCTCGGGCACCCGCCGATCCACATCCTCGGGCACCTCAATCCGCTCGAACAAGATCAACGCTTCTTGGCTCGTCACCTTCGACTCCGGCGGCGTCGTCGATGGTGATCGACTCTGGGTTCCCGGCCCATCCAGCCACTCTTCGAAGTCCCTCAATGCGTGACTCACCCAACTCGTGCCGGACGCATCCCCATACCCGTCGCCAGTCATCCTCACCGCATCCCTTCCGCAATCCCTTCACTACGGCCACGAGCACCAGCCGCATCACCTGGGCCGCCGCCTCTGCGGTCACCATCTTGCCGAGTTGCATCTCTGTGCGGCGTAGTCGGTCGATGGCCTGCATGTGCAGTGCCTCGTGGTATAGCTGCTGCGCGTTCTTGTCCCGTGTTTGCAGACGGAGGAGTCGGGCGCGCGCGGTCTTGATCTCCTCTCGCATGGAGATACCGACGACGCTTTCCAAATCGTCGATGGCATCGAGGCACTTCCGCAGTTCGGGGTCCTCGCGCACGGTTCTACTATAGAGTCCGTGGATTGGTGGTCGTCCACTTCCTGCTGCGCCGCCGTGCTTATAGCATCGTTTTTTGCCGCTAACTTTCGGACTTCTGCATGGAGTTCCACGGCTAGTTTTGGCGCCGCACATCCAGGGTTTAAGTTCATGGGTTACCGCAATATCCGGGTTATTCATGGCTAGATCCCCCTTATTCATGGGTTTTGTTCTGTGTATGGACCTCGGCCTCCTCGCTCGCTGCGCTCGCTGCGGGGTCCTCGGTCCTTGGGCCTCGGCTACCCCTACGA
>CAZJYL010000161.1:0-5893 GCA_964550265.1 uncultured Bacteroidaceae bacterium | reverse complement strand
GGGTAAATCTACCCTGCAAAATGTAATGCCGTTGTTTGGCGGTGCCGGAACAAAACGCATTGTTGTTGTGCAACCTGTATGAATCCCCTTCCCCTGGATTTCAATCGGTTCACTGATTGTTTTTTGTTTACTCATCTCTCTTAAAATCAGCCAAAAATAACAAATTATTTCTTTTCCAATTCTCTAACCTTAGCAGATAACTCATCTAATTTCTTGAAAATGGAATATATCCTGAAAAATCTTGTGGCCGGTAATGCTGGTGCGCCTATAACCGAAGATTTGTCTTTTAAATCATCCATAATGCCGGACTGGGCTGCTATGCGACAGTAACTGCCTATCTTTAAATGACCTGCAAAGCCAACCTGCCCTCCCACCTGATTGTAACTGCCTATTTTTGTGGAACCTGCAACACCCACCTGGGCTGCAAATACATTGTGGCTGCCAATTTCGCAATTATGCGCAACCATAATCAAATTATCAAGCTTGGTGCCTTTACCTATACGGGTTGTCCCCATAGTAGCCCTGTCGATGGTAGTATTTGCACCAATTTCAACATCTTCTTCTATTACAACATTGCCCAATTGCGGAATCTTGCTGAAATTGCCATTGTCGCCGGGCGCAAAACCAAAACCGTCGGAGCCCACAACAGCCCCCGGGTTTAATATACATCTGTCGCCAATAACACAATCGTGCATTATTTTAACGCCTGTATGCAAAACAACGTTGTTTCCAATTTTAACATTTTCGCCAATATATACCTGAGAATGTATCTGTACATTATCTCCCAGTTGCGCACCGGGTTTAATTACTACAAACTCCTCCACCAGACATGAGTCGGGTACTTTTACGTCAGGGGCAATAAAAGCCAGTTCCGACACTCCTTTGCTCTTTGCCTTTTTAGAATCGGCCATAGCCATAAGCTTTGCAAATGCCTCATAAGGATTTGAAACACGAATCAAAGTTGTATTCACATTTTTGGAAGGAGTATAATCTTCGGAAACTATCACAGCCGATGCTTCGGTGGTATATAAATGTTCTTCGTAAGCCATATTGGCAAGAAAACAAAGATCACCCGATTTGCCCTGCTCTATTTTTGCAAAATTCTTCAGTTTCGCGGCGGCGTCTCCATCAACCTTCCCCCCGATGAAAGATGCGACCTGCGCTGCGGTAAATTCAATCATACTATTTCAAATAGGCTGCAAAAATAATACAAATAATTTATTTAAAAAAAGATAAATGCTAACGGCAAAAACTAAATATGACAAAAGATATAATTATATTTGAAAAATAATATACACTCAATAAATTAACAAAAAGTTTATAAAAGCAAGTTGGATGTAACCTCAGACCAATCACACATATCCAATGCTAAAAAAAAGGAGCTTGTATCATACCAACACTAAAAAACAAAAAGAAAATATAAAAACCTGTTTTAATCATATCCGAATTGTTTGAATAATTATGAATATAGAGCTAACACAAACAGCATTTATTGCCGATATTAAGCAAAAAATACGCCTGGCTCAATACGAAGCTCTGAAGGCGGTAAATGTGCATCTCATCAACTTGTATTGGGAAATAGGGAAATCAATTTCCGAAAAACAGGCTGAAAGCTGGGGCAAAGCCGTTGTTCCTGCACTTTCAAAAGAGCTGCAAAAAGAATTCCCTAAACTGAGTGGATTTTCTACTACAAATCTTTGGCTGATGGCTCAATTTTACTCTGAATATCAAGCAGATGAAAATCTCCAACCACTGGTTGGAGAAATTAGTTGGACCAAACATGTTGTTATTCTTAATAAATGCAAAGATTCTCTTGAACGCAAATTCTTTATTCTGGCAACCAAGAAATTCGGTTGGTCAAAAAATGTATTGATACACCAAATTGAAAACAAAACGTATGAAAAATATCTGCTCAATCAAACCAATTTTAATCAAACCTTGCCTGAGCCTATCCTAAATCAGGCAGTTTTGGCAGTAAAAGACGAATATACATTTGATTTTCTGACACTCTCTGACCTACATTCAGAAAAAGAATTAGAAAACTCCTTAATTCAGAATCTTCGTAATTTCTTACTTGAAATGGGGCATCAATTTACTTTTATAGGTAATCAGTTTCGTTTGGAAGTGGGAGGAAAAGAGTATTTTATAGATTTATTGCTTTACCACAGGCAATTGCAATGTTTGGTCGCCATAGAATTAAAAGTGGGTGAATTTTTGCCCGAGTATAAAGGTAAAATGGAATTTTATCTGTCTGCCTTAAACGATAAGGTTCGTCTGAAACACGAAAATGACAGCATTGGCATTATTATTTGCAAGGAAAAAAACAGAACAATTGTAGAATATTCCCTAAAAACTTCTCAAATGCCCATTGGAGTAGCAACTTATACCCTAACGGATAAATTACCCAAAGATTACCAAAACTTATTGCCAAGTAGTAAAGAAATCTCCGATAAAATCAATAAATATTTTTCTGAAAATGACACAAAAGCAAATTCATCAACTGTTTAAGTAAGGCTACAAACAAACAAACCCGAAACAATTTCTGGCTGAAACATTTGTTAACACCATGTTTATGGTTAGCGTTATAACCCTTGAGGCAGTAGATTTTCCTCCTCGATTATATAAAATTGAACAGCAAGATTGCTTGAAAAGTGGTTTCTGGCTTAAAAATCAGGACATAAGACGGGGCTTACTTTTCTTTTTCATCGCCAAAAGAAAAGTAACAAAAGAAAAGCTAGTCGCTTGAGAATTTTTCGGAGAAAACGTACACTCACCAGCCACAGACGGAAATAACTCGCTGCAGGGAATAAATGATTAAATTATTCAGCTCAAACAGATTTCCGTCATTTTGGCCGCCTTCGGCTCCCGGCGCTGCCTGTCCGTTTTCTTTAATCCGCAAAATTCTATTGCGACGTCCGGAAGATGATAGCTTTGTGTAAATTAAATGTTGGGCATGTAAGTTTATTTTTTTTCAGCCTTACGGCTGGGGCTTACTTTTCTTTTTCATTGCCAAAAGATTGGTGCTCTGTGGCAAAATAAAACATAGAAGAAAAGGCATTAGTGTTTTGTTGTCCCGGCGGCGCCGTTTATCTTGGGCTTGAAAAATATGCACAACAAATTGAACATTATTCGAATAATTTGTTAACTTTGTAGTGCATTAATTAAAAAGCCATGGAAATATTATTTCAGAAACAGCAATCCTTGCTGGCACGAACCAATTTGTCGTTCAAACGCTATATGTTTGACAAATTCCCATGGAACAGTCGTATGGCAGGACTTATTGGTCCGCGTGGGGTAGGAAAAACCACCATGTTGCTGCAATATATCAAGGAGCAAAAAAGCAAGGATATTCTGTATGTATCGGCCGATGACATCCATTTTGCCAATCAGCGGTTGACAGACCTGGCCGATGACTTTTACAAAAACGGAGGCAAGCATTTGTTCATTGATGAAGTTCATAAATATAAGGATTGGTCGGTAGAATTGAAAAACATGTACGATTTCTACCCTGACCTTAAAATATGTTTTACCGGCTCGTCCGTTCTCGATATCCGCAAAGGGATGGCCGATCTGAGCCGTCGTGCCCTGATGTTTTCCATGCAGGGATTTTCGTTTCGCGAATATCTTAAATTCAGACATAAAACTGATGTACCTGTTCATTCTATTAAAGACATTGTCCGCAACCGTATAACTTTGCCTGAGAGTTTAGAGCATCCATTGCCGGTTTTTCGCGAATATTTGCAAAGTGGATATTATCCGATGTCGAAAGAGGACAATTTTGGAATCCGGCTTGGACAAATTCTGAATACAACGTTGGAAGTTGATATTCCGCAATTTGCCAATTTATCTGTTAATACGGCACGAAAGCTAAAAAAGCTGTTAATGATACTGTCCGAAAGCGTACCATTTAAACCAAACTTTGTTTCGATAGCTGCAAAGCTGGAAGTCAGCCGCAATTCACTTGAAGAATATTTCACCCTGATGGAAGATGCCGGTCTGATTGCGCGCTTGCGTGACCATGTAGGCGGTATTATTGGTCTGGGAAAAGTTGACAAAGTGTATCTGGATAATCCCTGTCTGATTTATTATTTGTCAGAAAGCAAACCGGAGATTGGAAATATCCGCGAAACGTTTTTTTTGAATCAGATGCGTGTAAATCATGCTGTTGTTTCATCGCCATCAGCAGATTTTAAAATAGAAAAATACACATTTGAAGTAGGTGGCAAAAGCAAATCGCAGCATCAAGTCAAAAGCACTGCTAATGCATTTGTTGTAAAAGACAATATTGAATACGGCCATCAAAATGTGCTGCCTTTATGGGCGTTTGGGCTGAATTATTGATGATGCGCAGGAATTGGCCACAGAGACACAAGGCATTGGGGAAACCGGCTCACCTTCGGCTCCCGGCGCTGCCTGTCTGTTTTCTTTTTTTATCAAGAAAATAAGTAAAAGCCCGCCCGGCTCGAGGGCATAAAAAGAATTAAAAATTTATATTGAGAATTTATTCGGACAACAATGTTTTAAATTATTACATAGCTAAAATTGTTTTATTAAAAATTTGCAGTGGAACCATAAAGTTTCACTCAAATCTGATAATTATCATTCAATTTGTTTTTAATTAAAAAAAAGGTATAACTTTGCCTTGTGGAAAGATTTGATTGCTTGCAACCACGGTAAAAAATGCTAAACCAATTATCGCACAAGCGCACGCAATCAAACCCATTCACTTCTTAAACCAAATTATTAATCTTATAAAAAAAGAAAGAAATGGGAATTTTATTTACGTCGGAATCAGTTTCCGAAGGACATCCCGACAAAGTTTCGGATCAAATTTCAGATGCATTGTTAGATGAATTTTTACGTCAGGACCCAAAGTCGCGCGTGGCATGCGAAACTCTGGTAACTACAGGTCTTGTTGTACTGGCCGGAGAAGTAACCACTACAGGCTGGGTAGATCAGCAGGAAACGGCTCGCCGCATCATTAAAAAAATAGGATACACAAAGCCGGAATACAGATTTGATTATAATTCATGCGGAATTATTTCTGCCATTCATGGTCAGTCTCCCGACATAAATCAGGGAGTCGATCGTGCAAACGAAGAAGATCAGGGAGCAGGCGACCAGGGCATGATGTTTGGCTATGCATGCGACGAGATGGACAATTATATGCCCATGCCATTGGAACTGGCTCAGATATTCATGCAGCAGCTGGCAGCTATACGAAAAGAAGGCAAACAAATGCTTTATCTCCGCCCCGATTCAAAATCGCAGGTAACTGTCGAATACGACGAAAACCGTGTTGCTCAGAGAATTGACACCATTGTTATTTCCACCCAGCACGACGAAAATGTGTCATTGGAGCAAATCAGGGCTGATGTTCAGAATATTCTTATTCCCCGCGTTATAGAATCAAATGACACACCCGCAAGAGTAAAAAGTCTGTTTAAGGGAGATTACAAACTTCATGTTAATCCCACGGGTAAATTTGTGATTGGCGGTCCTCATGGCGACACAGGATTAACCGGCCGCAAAATCATTGTTGACACTTATGGTGGTCGTGGAGCTCACGGTGGCGGAGCATTTTCGGGCAAAGACCCTTCTAAAGTTGACCGTTCGGCTGCTTATGCTGCACGTCATATAGCCAAAAACCTTGTTGCTGCCGGAGTTGCCTCCGAGGCTCTTGTTCAGATAGCTTATGCCATTGGTGTGGCCGATCCGGTTGGTTTTAATGTCAATACCTTTGGCACCGCAAAAATTAATATGACTGATGCCGAAATCGGCAACAAAGTACGCAGCTTGTTCAATTTGCGTCCTTATGCCATTTTGAAGGAATATGAACTTTGCAATCCTATTTACACGCCTACGGCAGCTTACGGACATTTCGGAAGAACCC
>CAZJYL010000160.1:0-5899 GCA_964550265.1 uncultured Bacteroidaceae bacterium | reverse complement strand
GTTCAATTGTAAGAGTCTTAGCATTTTCGAGTAACATGTTTGGAAGAATTTCAAAAAAGTCTTCTATTACAATATTATCAACTTTCAAAATTTTATCTCCATTACGCAAACCGGTCTGCATGGCCAGTGAATCAACTGCAATACCATCCTTTAATTCTGCATTAGGCAAATATTTCTCGCCCCAAACAGTAAGCATTAAAATATAAATAAGCATTGCCAATAATACATTCATCACCACACCGGCAATCATTATTATAAATCTCTGCCATGCCTTTTTACTGCGAAATTCCCATGGCTGTGCAGGTTTTTTCATCTGCTCTTTATCCATCGACTCATCAATCATTCCCGAAATTTTTACATAACCCCCAAGAGGAAGCCAGCCAATACCATATTCGGTTTCGCCTTTTTTAAATTTGAACAAAGAAAACCATGGGTCGAAAAAAAGATAAAACTTTTCTACTCTGGTCTTAAACATTTTGGCAGTAATATAGTGTCCGAATTCATGAAGAATTACAAGAATTGATAGGCTGAGAACAAGTTGGGCTATTTTAACGAATACTTCCATGTTATTTTATATTCAGGGTTTTACAATATTCTCTGGTTTCTTTATCAAGCATTATGTAATCGGCAACACAAGTTGGATTTATATCAAATGATTTACTCAATGCTTTTTCTGTTAATGTTTGCATTCCTAAAAATGAAATTTTATCTTGCAAAAAAAGTTCTACTGCAAATTCGTTGGCGGCATTAAGAATGCATGTGGCGCCGCCTGACATTTGCAAAGCCTGATAAGCAAGTGATAAGTGACGAAAAACATCAGTGTTAACCTTTTCGAAGGTTAAGGAACAAATGTCGCCAATGCCATTGGGTTTAAAACTTGCAGCGATTCTATCAGGCCAGGTAAGAGCATATAGTATAGGCAAGCGCATATCAGGTAAACTCATTTGAGCTTTTATGGAGCCATCTACAAACTGAACCATGGAATGAATGATTGATTGCGGATGAACAACCACATCAATTTTTTTTGATGAAATATCAAAAAGCCACCTTGCCTCAATCATCTCAAAACCTTTATTCATAAGAGTTGCAGAGTCTATGGTAATTTTATTTCCCATATCCCAAACCGGATGAGACAATGCCTGCCTAATAGTTACCTGCTTTAACCGGTCTTTTTCAAAACCACGAAAAGGACCACCCGAGGCTGTTAGTATTATTTTCTCAACCGATTGAAGTGTTTCGCCTTGTAAACACTGAAAAATGGCAGAATGCTCACTGTCTATTGGTATAATAGATGCCTTGTTTTCAATTGCGGTTTTCACTATTAATTCTCCAGCAACAACCAAAACCTCCTTATTGGCAAGCGCAAGTTTCTTTCCTGCTTTAAGTGCTGCAAAAGCGGGTTCCAGTCCGGCAATACCAACCAGTGCCAATACAACTGTATCGACTGATTCAGCATCTGCAACCTCCACAATAGATTTGTAACCGCAAAACACCTTAATATCGGTATTTTTAAGAGCATCAGCCACAAAACTATATTTTGACTCATCTGCAATAACAACAATATTTGGATTGAATTCCAGTGCCTGCTTAACAAGTTCCTGTGCATTTTTGCCGGCAGTTAAGATCTCTGCCTGAAAATACTGCGGATACTTACGACAAACATCAAGTGTTTGTAAGCCGATTGACCCGGTGGAACCAAGTATTGCTAATTTCTGCCTCATTAAAAAGCAATATAATTTTCGGGATTAACCGGTTGAAGATTAATCCATAATTCAAAATGAAGATGTGGACCCGAAGAGTTTTCTCCGGAATTACCAATAATTGCAATGGGGTCTCCCGCCTTAACACTATCACCTTTCTTAACGAATTGTGAATGATTGTGCATATAAACCGAAATCACTTTATCCGGATGCAAAATAATTATTGTATTTCCTCCGGCCAAAGTCCAGTCCGAAAACAAAACAATGCCATCGGCTACAGCATTAATAATGCTTCCTTTGTCTGCACTTACATCAACAGCCCAGTGAGAATTTGTGCCTGAATACTGCCTGACAATATTGCCTTTAACAGGAGGTAAAAAATATAAACCGGTGCCATCATTGTTTTCGGGCACAATAGAATGTGGGGAGTTTTCGGAATAGTCTAAATAATTTTCGATTAACAAATTTGAATCGGCATCAGCCAAAACAGCAAAAAAATTATTGAAATAAACATCTCTTGCATTAAGCTCCTGCTCAAGACTATCAGTTTTAAGGGAAAGCTTGTAAACCATTTCTCTTTCCTCCACATTGCCATATCCCGGAATGTATTCGCGTAGGGAAGTAAATGCAATGAGAAATACAGTCAACGTAATTAAAAGGACAGAAATTAGCGAAACAACAACAAA
Source organism: uncultured Bacteroidaceae bacterium (assembly GCA_964550265.1). Lineage (GTDB taxonomy): Bacteria > Bacteroidota > Bacteroidia > Bacteroidales > DTU049 > GWF2-43-63. The sequence continues at coordinate 3,513 of CAZJYL010000160.1, read as the reverse complement.
CACATTCAAACGAGACAATTTCAAGGAAAATCTTTCCTCAAAAGTGCTGTCATTCATTATTACCAAACGGTATGGAACTCTTAATTTATGAACAATTCGTTTGAATAACCCGGGTTTTTCCATGCTAAAATAAAAGAACTGCAAATATCGCTAAAAAAATCTATTTTTAAAAAGTAAATTAATTTCAGCTAAATAATAAAAAATATCGCATTATAAGTATTTAACTACAACACCTGTATTTATTCTTTTGTGTTTAAATCATTATTTGAAGCTTCTTTTAGCTTTGAAAGCACTGTATTGATTTCCGTTTCGGTGTTCAATAAGCGTTTACGGCAAAACTGTATCAACTCGGCTGCACGCTTTACCTTAACAATCAACTCATCAGGGTCCGGCATGTTGTTTTCTATGTCATTTACAATTTTCTCAAGCTCTTCCATGGCTTCGGAATACTTATTTTCACTCATATGCTATTGTTTTTTATTTACTGTGGATTTTATTCGGCCCTTCGCAAAAACAGTTTCTATTTTACTGCCGTCTTTTAATTCTTTAGAATTTTTTACGATTTTTCCATTGTGGAGAGTAATTGAATAACCACGATTTAAAATATTTTGAGGGTCTAACAACGAAACTTTGCTTTCAATAATCTGCAATGAAGAATTTTTTTGCATCAATATTGATAAACTATTTTGCTTTAAAGCCAAATTAATGCTTTCCGTCTTATGCTGTTGCATAATAAAAAGCTGCTTTATTTTGTTTTGCAAATCAGCAACATTGGCATTAATATCATTATGAGCCAGAATCAAATTTTGCTTTGCTTTTTGTTGTAAAAAATTTTCAGAACTTAAAAGAAAATCCTTTTGATGCTGAAATTGCCCTTTAGCAATATCGGCAACCGAAAAAGCATAATCATGAAGTACTTGCTCATGCTCGGCAACGCACATCAGCGCCAAAGCATTCAATTGAGAAGAAATTTCCTGAAGTTTTGTTATTTGCTCATAAAAACAACCTATGATAAAGTAACCAACATCGGTTGGCGTAATCTTATTTGTATGAGCTACCATTTCCGTTACAGTAAGATTTGTGGAATGGCCTATTCCGGTAATCACGGGTAAGGGGCACTCGCAAACAGAACGAGCCAGGGAAAAATTATCGTAGCAATCCATACCTGTATCATCTCCCCCGCCCCGAATTATTAACACCGCATCAAATTCGGCAGCTCTTTTTCCAATTTGTTTGAGTCTGTTTTCAATTGTTTCGGCCCCGCGCTCTCCCTGCAATATGGCAGAAAATAAAGTCATTTTAATTTTAAGCGAAGTACCGGTGGAGAAAATTATATTCTTAAGGTCGTGCAATCCACGACTTGTTGCAGCACTAATAACAGCCAATCTTGCGGGAATAACAAGCATCAAAATTTGCTTGTTCAAAAAAAACAATCCTTCGGATTTTAGTCTTTCTATTGTTTTTTTACGCTCCAGAGCCATTTGTCCAAGCGTAAATTGCGCGTCAATGTCAATGATGCGAAGACGCATTCCATACTGCTCATGAAATTTTACTTCAGCGTAAAATAAAATTTCAATCCCATCCGACAAATGTTTTCCTGTAATATTTAAAAAATTTGTTGCTATACGCTGCAAGTCGCTTGCCCAAATCATAGACTGGCATTTTGCAGCAATTTTTCCGTTTTGCTTTTCGACCAGTTCCGGAAATGCATGACCCGAAGCTGAATAATGATTTAATTTGAGCATTTCTGCCTTAATCCACAATGGTGCTGGAAATCCGCGGGCTACAACAGTTCTAACCTGAGACAGAATTTCACTCAGTGAGGCATAATTTTTAGGAAATGCAGTATCAGGCATCAAAAATATTTTGTTGTAAAATTAACAAAACTATAGCGTGCCACCTATAATAATTTTTCTAAAAAACGCAATTTTCATGCGTCAGTAAAATCCTGATTTCTTTTTCGCGGAATAAACCCCGACATAATAATCAATTGCTGCATTTCATCAGCATCAATTCGAAAAGATGCGCCTGCAGACGACACAACGTTTTCCTCTATCATTATACTGCCCAAATCGTTAGCTCCCGCATATAAGCACACCGAAGCTGTTTCTTTTCCGACTGTTAACCACGAAGCCTGAATGTTTTTTATATTATTTAAAACAAGCCTTGATAATGCAATCAAACGAATGTATTCCACCGGTGTAGGGAAATGTTTTATTAAACCTTGTTTCATCAAAGCAGTATCTTGTCCATAAATAGGCCAAGGGATAAATGACAAAAAGCCATGGGCATTTTCAGGCTTTTCTTTCTGTAATTTCCGAATGCTTAACATGTGATGAATGCGCTCTTGGAGCGTTTCTACATGACCAAACATCATTGTGGCAGAAGTTAACAATCCCAGTCGATGAGCCACTTTCATCACTTCAAGCCAAACATCCGATTTAATTTTTAAAGGAGAAATTATTTGCCTTACTCTATCCGAAAGAATTTCTGCACCGGCTCCCGGAAGGCTATCAAGTCCGGCATTCATGAGATTTTTTAAGACTTCTTCGTGTGAAAGATTTTCAGTGCGAGCAATAAAATCTATTTCTGCTGGGCTAAGCGCATGAAGCTTAAGTTTTGGAAATTCATTTTTAAGCCATTCAAACAAGTTGCAATAAAATTGTAAATCCAAAGCAGGGTTTAATCCTCCTTGCAATAAAAGCTGATTACCCCCAAGCAAAAAAAGCTCATTTATTTTTTTTCTGTATTCTTCATGCGTTGTAACATAAGCTTTGGAACTGTTTTTAGAACAACTGAAATTACAAAATCTGCAACCTGTAATACATACATTTGAAATATTCACATTACGGTCTATCATCCAGCTTACTTCATTTTCGGGATGAATTTTCATTCTAAACTTATAAGCAGCTTTCATCAATAAAGCAAGCGGTGCATTTTCATAAATAAATAAAGATTCATCAAAGCTAAGCTCCTCACCACAAAACGGCTTCTCGAGCAAATATAAAATATCGGATTCCATTATTGCTTATGGCTAAACCATTTCACAGGATCAAAAGAATAACTTGCCGTAAACTGAGCAAACATATTATTCAGTTCATAATCTATTTTCTTGTATTCTGAAATAAAAACAGATTCTACTCCAAAAGAAATATTGACGTTTATGTTAATTCGTTCACTTGCTTTATAGGACGTGCCAAAAATAACTCCATAATCGTAATTACGTGTGTTTTCGGCAAAATCCAGAATTTCTTCGCGTTCAGTCGGATCATAGCCAGCATATCCTTTTGCTATGGCATGGGTTTCGGTCTGGGCAAGCCATCCATAATATCCTCCCGTATTGATAGACCATTTGGAATTGCCTATTTTATAAGAAAGCAATAATGGAACTTCAAGGTAGTAATTATCAAATGCGCCTTCGGCCGTACCATTAAAAAATGTTTCAACGTTAAGCCAGATGTCAGGAAGTATAGGATGCTGAATATGATCGGTAAAAGGCATACTGTCGAGTGG
>CAZJYL010000159.1:0-5918 GCA_964550265.1 uncultured Bacteroidaceae bacterium | reverse complement strand
GTGTGTACCCTTCAAACCGAAGCAGCCATAATTTTCATATCTTTATCTGTAATATAACTCATTAAACATTACCATGACTTGGCTAGAATTGCTTAGGGACTTAGGAGTATTTGGTATAGCTGGTTACATTTTTAAGGTTGTGATTAGTAAATCTGTAACTCTGCAAGTTGAATATTATAAATCTCAGCTTGAGAAATCTATCTTTAAATACTCAAGATATCACGAAAGAAGAATTGAGATTATTTCCCTAGTATATGCTAATCTAGTAGACCTGCATTCTTCAATGCAGGAACTTACTGCAATAATTAAATGGGTAAGGCAAGACTTTAAGGCTGAAGATGATATCCGTTTCCAGAAGGCGATATCTAATTATCAGAAATTCAGAGAATCCTATGATAGGAATAAGCTTTATATCGATCCAGACATCTGTTTGAATTTGGATAAATTAAAAACCAAATATTATAATATGCTTGGAGATTATACATTCATTCAAAATCCCGAATTTGCTGATATGGCTTCGGAATTACAAAAGGGCATTCAAGGAGATATAAAGAAAACTATACCCAATATCTTAAACGACCTTGAAGTGGCATTCAGGAATTGCATTTCAGATGAAGAACCACAAAAGGGAATGAAAAAGTAACAAATTCACTACTAATCCTAACAAGTCTATTCAAGTGTTTAGCTTTTTGAGAAACAAATCCAGATGTCCTTATTGCGGTTTCGGAATTGAGCTTGAGCATAATAGCAAATTTAAATGCCCATCATGCAAAGAAGAAATCTATGTCAGAACTTCAGACGGGAAATTCACCTATCACACCAAGGAAGATTTTGAAACTGAAAGGCTGGCACGTAAGGAGAGAGCTGAGATTAATAAATACTACAGGTTCTTTGAACAATCCAGTATCCTAGACGATAGGGATTATCTTGAAGAAAGAAGACTTGACTGGCTTAAGAAATATCCCTACCGAGGTAATTATGATGATCTGACATGGGGACTTGCCCATGAAATTATCAAAGCATACTTTGAACATGAGAAATATAGAGAGGCTGGAAATGTATATGCTGCTCTAGCCCGCTTCCAGTTTGACCGCAAGCAGCCATTTTCTCACCTTCAATATGAGGCGCTTAAAATGCAGTTATATGATTATAAATACTCGGATGGTTTGACTGGCATGAAATATACACTCGAAGTAATGACTTGCGGTGCACAATCTTGCCCAGCTTGCAGGGAATTAGAGGGGAGGGAGTTTACATTAGATGAAGCACTTGATCAAATGCCGCTGCCAGTCAAAGGATGTACACATGAAGGAGGCTATTGCAGGTGTCTTTACACTGTCAAAATATCAAGAAATAAATAACCCCTAAGCTTTCTTAGGGGTCAGTATAGGTTAAATCGATTCCCGAATAGAACACTTCTCGCTCTACCCCTTTAGCTGTCTCTGTGCGGCCTGAAATGTAATATGGTTAACTACTAGTGTATTGGTCTTGTCCAATCGCAGGAAAGCTGAGGCATTTGGAATGTGCGTCCCGTTCGGGGTCAATACTAACATGTCTCTTTTCTTGCGCATGTAGGTACTGAAACTGTTCGTTGCCTCAACCCAGCCCTGCCAGAGATAGTACATTTCAATATCCTCTGGTGTCTCTGCCTTGATTATATACCTGTCTGCATACCTCTGAAGAGCCTCCTCGCTGATTTCTACGGCCTTATTTTCAATCTTGAGATAAGATGTCAACCCGTCCCCGCCACTTGCTCTGAAGGCTTCCTTTGCCATTGCGTACTGATCCATGCCTTCAAGCTCAAGGAACTGGGCAAATTTGGCTTTGTTCAGAGTCAACCCTGCCACGTTCACCGTGTCGGGAGTATTGTCCCGAATGTATTGTTTAGCCCGCTCTTCAGTGTTTGACATGATGTCGAAAAAGGACGGGTTTTCTTCAGGTTTAATGAATGGCAGCTTGAAATAGGCATCTACCACCCGCTGAGCATGTGGAATCACCCCATTAAGCTTGTTAACCATGTCTGTGATCATAGCCTCGTCCCTGAACAGGACAACTGGCTTCGGCTGCTCGCTCTCTTTGAGCCTGTTTGTTTTTTTCATAACGTTTGATTTTAGTTGTTGATAAGTGTTGAATGAATACTTGCTTTCTTGGTAAGCTCATACAGCTCACGCCTTTCCTCTCTGGTCAATAAACTCAGGTCGTACTCCTCTTCTCTTTCGGGGAAATTGACATCCGAGGCCTGAAGCCTCGGCAGGACGAACGGCAGAAGCTCCAGAAGCAATCTTGTCCTATCTTTTGGGGTCATTGACTTTAGGTCTGAGATAATTACTCCCCAGTTGTCAAACAAAAGTCGGGTCAGCATGTCCCGTAATTCTGTAGTTACTCTGTTTGGCACACCCCTCGGCCTGCCTTCAGGGTTTCCGCTTTGTCCTTTTTTAAATGCCATGATTGTAATTGTTTGTTGTTTTCAATGATTGCGGTGTGATACTGAGTTTCAAAAGCTCCGAGAGGGGCAGGACCCTCCCGAAGCTGAGAGGATCAGGACACACCCCACCGATAGCGTGACCTTGATCCTGTTGTTTATAAGTATCGATCATCATTGCGCTGATCCTTTTTAATTGAAGATCCCTTCCTTGTCTCCCATCTAGCCAGCCGCTTGTCAGTCTCCCAGTTTTCCTCTCGTTCAAACCTCATGCTGCTGCCGCCAGTCTCTTTCTCACTCCAGTAATTGAAAAAAGCAATAAGAAAGTCTTGTCCGTATTTGTCAACATTCTCCCCAGTAAATACTTCAACATGAAAAGCTCTTTCTCTATAAATAAAGTTTTTACTGTTTATACTGTTTTTAATAGTTTTATTATGACTGCTCTGCTTTTGCCTCTGCTTCGGCTCTGCATTTGCCTTAAAGACCAAAGCAACCTCATCCGCTTTTGCCTCTGCTTTTGCTTTTAAGACCAAAGCAATCTGATTGCTGGAATGCTGATTGAATGATTTTGCTCTTAGCTCAATAAACCCCCATCTTATCAGGTCGTCAAGGGCTTTTTTATATGACCTGTAGCTTTTCAGTCCTATAGCCTCCATTGAATAGCCAGTCGGCAATCCAAATACATCTTTCCAAGCCAGTCGATTGCAAAGGTCAATGATCCAGAAATAAAGTGCGGTATGAATTGGGGTGACCATTTTGGAAGATTGAAAAACGAAGTCGAACCATTGGCGAGAGAGCGTATATCCATTTTTGGGGATCTTTTCCATGTCGGTGGTGCTGAGGATTACAGGTTATCAAACCATTTCTTGAATTTCTCGAAGTCCCGAGCTAAGTAGTAGAGCCCTCCTGCCTGCTCCTGGGCTTGCTCAACCCTCCTCTGATGCTCACTCTGGGTGTCTCTTCCAACCTTGACCTCAATGAAGAGGCTCTGACCCCTATAAGTCGCAAGTATATCAGGCAGTCCTTTCTTGCTTTGTGAAGGTGTAAACCTGCCGAGTTTCTGCCTGTACGTCCCTGTATTGTTCACTCTTGATGCAAACCCACCGCACAAGCTTATGTACTTGACTATACAGGCCGTCAGCTTATTGGCGGTGTCATCCCTGTATTTGCGTGGTGCGAGATATTTGGAATCAACTGAGGGATGCAATGCCCTGTCCTCAATATTAGCAAGTCGCTCAAGCTCCAAGATTGCTGAAGATTTGCGGTAAAGGAGTTTGCTGGGCTTCTTTGGTGGTATAATGGGTAGATCATACATTATTACCGTCTTTTATACCGAAGGCTTGGTATGCTTTTTACTGCGTCCTGAATAGCCTGTTCTGAGTATAATACTCTCCTGCCAATCCTAGACCCTTCAATTAGACCGAGTTTTGTGTACTCCCAAAGAGTCGGCAGCGTAATATGGAGCATCTCAGCTGCCTCCTGTCGACTGAGATACTTGTTCGAGTTCTTATCTGGCTGAATAGCCGTTAGTTCTTCCCGTACTACCGATCTCAGCAGTTCAGTAAATTCCTGTTGCGAAATGGATGCAATTTGTAGTATATCTGCCATGTTCTTAATCTTAACATGACAAAAAAAGCCTCATTTTACTGAGGCTAATTACCGTCATTACCGCAACGGCAATAGATTTTTATTTTGACGGCAGAAGTTGAGCAAATAACTTAGCAAATCTGTCTCTATCATTGTTAAATGGCTCTGTCCTTAGCATTCGATCACTCAGAATTAATTCCGTAGCTCCAAACTCCTCATAAAAGCACCTTGCGCCTTCTGTTTTCCTATGATGTGTCATAATAGGCCTTAAAACATAGTAGCAGGCTAGAAGTTCTGACTTGTTATTACTCCTTTCAGGTTTTGTCTTATAAACCCCTTTAATTATTATTTCTGCCCTTTCTAAAATCTCTTTAACCTTTTGGGCTTGATCAGCTCGGTGAAAAAGGTCAGTAAATTTGATTGACTTTGGAATTGACTGCTGCGGCCTGTGAGCCTTGTTTAGTCGCTTTTGAACCTCTGTAAGCAACTTGTCAGATAAAGGCGTTTCTTCTTGCGAACTATAATGCCGCCAAAGCTTCTGGTTCTCTTTCGTCGCCTTGTGCTGGGATTTAAGCCTCGAAATGCTCTCAGCTTTATTCTGTTTGTCACCTATTGTCTTCATCACTACTGAGCTATTGATAAATTGTTACCTATGAAATAAGGGTGACGGGCCAAGTTCATTGCTGTCTCTTTCTTCCCGACTTTGATGTATTTCAAAAACTCCCTTTCGGTTTTATGGCCTGAAATCTTCATTATATCAATAGGCCGAACTCCTGCAATATACATGAGGGTGCAGCCTGTCCTGCGTGCTGTATGGGTCTTAATAAGCTTGAATTTTGCTGTTGTAGTCTTAACCTTCATCCCACTCTTCCACTGCTCGACCGTGATCGGCTCTTTTATACCACACTTCTCCCCCACCTTCTTGATGTTATCATTGACCTTCTGTTCATAGCTTTTTGGCAGGGTATAATCATACCGCTGAAGAATTGTTTCAAGCTCGGGCCTCATCGGTATCAGGCATCTTTCCCCAGTCTTCTGCTGGATCAGGTCAATGTACCTGACGCCATCCTCCTCCTTTATCATGGTCTTATTGATACGACTGTAATCGCTATACCTCTGGGCAGTATAGCACCCCACAAGAAAAATGTCCCGCACCTTTGCAAGAATAGGGCTATCTGAAAGGTCTTTGTTATACATGGCCGCAACCTCATTCTCAGTCAGGTATATATTGTCTGAGGGTTCACTTAGGACCTTGAAGCTCTTCCTCTCAATCTCAGCATTGTCATGCAATCCCTCTTCTCTGGCAACCCTCATGATGGTCTTGAGGTTCTTGATATGCTTGCCGATATAGTTTGCCCCACAACCACGACTATAATAATATGCCAAGAAATCATTATACCAGTCAATAGTTATGTCGTTCCAGTTACTTTTGCGCTTCTTCGCATCCATGAACATTTCGAAGCTTAAGACTGTACCCTTGATGCTCCTGAGGCTTTCATAGCTATAGCGTCTTTTTGTATTACCAGCATTTGCAAGTCGTGTTCCTGTCTTCGCCTCATCATAGAACCTCCTGAGGTACTGTCTCAGACTTTCGGGTGCAGCTTTTATTTTGGGCTTTTCATTGAACCTTGTAATGACCTCGTTTAGCCATTCTTTTGTCGGCTTGTCACCCTTGAGGCTGAGGCTCTCCTTCAGGATATAGTCTCTAAGCTTCTGAAGATCGGCCTCCAATTTGACCTTATCCTGCTCGGAAAATGCCTCAGTGTACAGAATGCGTTGTTTAACAGACTGGGTTGCATTTGACCAATATTCAGGATTCATGGTAAATAAAGAACGGGTTTCGGCTTCATTTCCCCTGCCTGAGCTATACCTGACATAGATGGTTGCAGGCTGACCAGTTACTGAGGAT
>CAZJYL010000158.1:0-5918 GCA_964550265.1 uncultured Bacteroidaceae bacterium | reverse complement strand
CCCGACAACATAGCATTAAAAAAAGCCTTGCCGGGGATTTTGAAAAAGATTGGCTTCAGTGCCGAAAAAGCCGAATACATATCTGCCTTTATAGATGTTGATCCGGCAATAGGCAGTGGTCATGCATGGGGTTCTGCCATGCGTAAAGATGTCAGTCATTTACGTACCCGAATAGCACCCACCGGCATGAATTATAAAGGATACAATATTGCCATACACGAATTCGGGCATAATGTTGAACAAACCATATCGCTTCATTTTGTTGATAATTACATGATACATGGGGTGCCTAATACAGCATTTACCGAAGCACTTGCATTTGTTTTTCAAAGCCGTGATTTACAACTGCTGGATATGAAGAATAATAATGAATTAGCTCATGACTTTGAAAATCTTGAAATTGCATGGTCGGTGTATGAAATTATGGGAGTTAGTTTAGTTGACATGAATGTGTGGAAATGGATGTATCAAAATCCAAATGCAACTCCTGTCGAACTCAAGAATCAAATAATTGCAATAGCAAAAGATATTTGGAATAAATACTATGCCCCTGTATTTGGAATAAAAGATCAAACAATTCTGGCTATTTACAGCCACATGATTGATGCTCCGCTTTATCTTTCTGCTTATCCGATAGGCCATCTCATTCAGTTTCAGATAGAACAGTATTTAAAAGGAAAAGATTTTGCAAATGAAATATTAAGAATTTATTCACTGGGTCGCTTAACTCCCGACTGGTGGATGATTAAAGCAACAGGCAGTAAGTTGTCATCAGAGCCTTTGCTGAAAGCTGCAGATGAATCAGTAAAAAAATTAATGCAATAAAATAATTTATTTCGGATTTGCCGAAATAATAATGATAGTTAAAAATTTCATAATGAGATTTTTAACTATTAATTTGTTATTTGTTTAAACTAATAAATAAAAAAGTAGTCTAAAAGTTAAGTTTATTAATAAAAAGCATTGTGAAATTAAAAATTAAATCTTTTTTATTCAGATTAGGTCCGGGCTTTATTCTAATTAGTATTATTTTTATTGTTTTAGGTTTTGTCTCTAAAAATGCAGGTGAAAGACCGGCAAAAACTGTAAATATTGAGTCAGCATCTATAGACCTTGTTGGGATTGGAATGCAAAATATTCTGCCTGACACACCCAAAGTGATTTCTCCGGCAAATACTTTGCTTATTAATGGTGAGTCTGCATTGTTTGCATGGCATAGCACAGGGGATAATAATTCCTATGAGCTTTTATATAGCTGGAATCGTGATTTTGACTCACCTGAATCTTTGATTGTGGACGATACGGTCTGCTGTATAAATTTTGTGAATCAAATGCCATCTTCGTTATTCTGGAAAATCAGAACAATAACTGCAACCGAAGTTTCATCGGCATGGTCATCAGTTCATCACTTAAACTTTAATCCGCTTTCGGGTTCATGGTAATAAATAATTCCAAAACACAGACAAATTTTTAATCTTTTTTGTTCAATCCGAAAAAAGAAATAAAGAAAGTTGTAAATACAGTTCCGGCTTGAGTTTCTAGCATTGATTCAAAAAGGAAATTCGAAAATATTATTAATGCAAAAAAGAATATTATCAGCTTTTTATGTTTTATTCCTATAAACATTAAATAAAAAATTACAAACACCAAAACCGTTAATCCCAAAATGCCAATGGCAATGGCAGTTTGCAGGAATTGATTATGAGCATTTAAATGCGTTTCAACACCGTGCATGAATTTTTCCTGTAAATATTTATCATCAAGCTCTTTACGCACATCTCCCGTGCCAACACCCAATAGCATATTGTTTTTTATAATACTTAAAGAGTGTTTCCATATTACTATTCGCTGAAGGGTACCTTCTTCGGGATTTATTGCTTTGTTTGAGTAGGTTTTAAGCGAGTTTATTGATACCATAAATCTGTTTTTTAGCCCCGGAATGGAATGCCAAATTGCAATGCTAAAAACGGCAATTGATAATACTGCAACTATGCCAATGATTTTTTTTGACGATGAAAATATTATTACAAGCATATATGCCGTTGTTGAAACAAGCATTATTAGTATTCCCGCTTTGGAATTAAGCAAAAAAACAATTAATGCTAAAAATGTAATACAAATAAAACAGGAAACTTTTTTTAAAACATTAAAATTTCTCCATTTATTTAAAGCAAAATAAACAAGTATTATGATTGCAAAATTTAAGTATAATGCCAGATACGAAGGATGAAAATGTGGTGATAGCTTTGTATAAAAGAACTCATCAATATTATGGCCATGTAAAAAATATCGCAGTGTCGAATTAGTTAATAAAAACAAGGAACTCACAATGCAACCCGCAACAAATGCTTTTAATACTGTTTCTTTAAAGTTGTGTTTTATATAAGGAAATGCAAGCATAAATGCCACAGGCATTATTATTAAACTCATTTTTACTTCAAGGTCAAAGAGCCCGGCTTTAATGTTTTCGGTATAAGAGATGCCAATGGCATAAAGCGTGTAAAGAATCATTAATGCAATATTAACCAATGACAGCCTGACTTGCTTAAATGAATTGTTTTTTATATTTATAAAAACAAGAAAAACCAATAGCACAGCTATTATTGGAGAAATAATTTTTTTGTGAACAGGGAGCATGAATGCAAGCAATGAGAAAAGAAACAGCAATATGCTTTCTATCTTGTTTCCGGCAAAATGGCTTTTTATATTTGAAAAACAAGCTTTCATGTTTTTTGCATACTTTCAATTTCCTGCTTTGTATAAATATGTTCTTTTATGATTTCAATGAATTTAACCGCTTTGTCAACTCCCGATTCAAGTGGTAGATTAATCATGTGTTCACCTGCAAATTTGGCATTTGGAAAATCATTTACATTCATTTTCCATGTTTCAAAATCTTTCTGTATCGGATGCAGGGGACTGTTAAGCCAATCGCCTAAAGATATTTTATGCTTTTCGGCAAGTGTCATTACTGCAAGACGTTCTTTAACAAGAACAGGGTATTTTAAAAATGCGTGATTTTCGGATAAGTTTTCCTGAGGATGATTTAGACCAAGTTCACTTAGAAGCCTTGTATATTTTGCGGCATTGGTTTTTCTTATTTTTAATAAGTCGGGCAGCTTTTTAATGTTTTTTATGCCTGAATTTATTTGTACATTCGACATTGCCATTAAATAATTTTTCGGTTCATCAGCCGAAGTAATTTCTAATCCCGAGGAGGAGCCTAACACGATATTTTTTTTGCTTAGCATCCTATATAATGGAACTAAAACCCAATACGTCCTGTCGGTAAGCAATGTTTTGCGCATGAATAGCTGTAATGAAAGACTTGCTTTTTTTACAAGCGAGGGTTTGCATAAATTCTTGTTTTGCGATATCACTTTCTCATTTAATGCATCATTTTTAATGAACGAAAATCCGCCAACGCCGGTAGAAAATGGCTTATTCCATTGAGTTGAAAAAAATGCAGCATCACAATACGTTCCATTGTAATTATCATTGAATTTTCCGCCAAAACCATGTGTACAATCTTCTATGGACAAAATATTTTTTTCTTTTGCCAGCATTGCAATTTCATTTACCTGAGAACTTAATCCAAATGTATTTTGACATATAATTGCTTTGGTATTTGGGGTAATTGCTCTTTCAATATTTTGCATGTTCGCATTGAAGCTGTCAAAATCAACGTCAACATAAACAGGAGTTGCCCCCGTGTATATTATTGCATTCGGCACAACAACACAAGTATATGCCGGAAGTATTACTTCATCGCCCATACCTATGCCGGCAGCTTTCAGTATGGCATAAAGAGCCACTCGTCCTTTCCAATACAGATGAATGTTCGAGGGACTAGCATCATCAAGATAGTTTGATATTTCTTTTTTGAAAATATTCTCCTTGCTCATTTTTGGTGCCTCCTTATATATTCCTGTTGTAGCAAACTATCATATTTTGGCGTAAATACCGAAACAAGCTTTCTGAAGGGTAATGCAATATTTATTGCTGCTTTAAGCATGGGGTTGTAATATAATTGCATGCCAATATGTTTTTTTTCAAATGCGAATTTACGAATGAGATAATCCTGAAAATTAGTGTCGTGTTTAATACTTCTGTAGCCCCCGTTGACATATTGAAATTTCATTGTATTCAGGTAATATTCCAGCATGGTGTGGAATAAAGCATAAGATGTATATAAGTGATTAAATTCGGGATGCAGCTTGACAACAGAAAAATTCGCCTCAGTTTTATCATAAACATAAACCTGGCAATAACCGATTAGTTTTTTTTCTTGATTAAAAACGCACCAGTGATGGTGAATGTCTTCAAAATTTTTGCTTACTAAAATATTTTGTTTATATGATTCTTTATCAATGTTAAACAAAGAACTCCTAGTGTAGTTTTTATGAGTAGCCACATAAACCTCATGCCCGAAATCGGATAAAAATTCTGCATCTTTTTTTTGAACAATGCAGTTTTTCAAACCACGGTTTATTGCATTTCTGTCTTTTGATTTAAGCGATTCTATTGACCTATAAGTATTGCAAATAACCGCATACCAGCCTTGGGTAATAATATCGTTGAATCCTGAAGTGCAACGCACAATGGGGGTTTTAAGCTTTTGCATTATGAGTTTGGCAGAGTCATGTGTGAGAGAAAAGTCTTGTGCGGCAGGGCCAACGGGAACAGCTATTCGTTGATATGCCTTGTATATGCAGTTGTTTTCAATTACAACAGGCTCATTTCTTGCTTCAAATAATTCAATATAACGTTTTGTGTAATTTGTCATTTAATAATTTTATAAAAATAAAATAATCCAATTGCCGATCCTGCTCCATAGCTGATGTGGAGTGTGATAAAAGCATATAAAACATGAAAAAAATCTGTACCTTTTTTGTTTGTGCTAAAAGTAATTTTAAATAAAAACATCAAATACAAAAAGACCGATAAGGCAGAAACCAACATGAATTTAAAAGATATCAGCATTGACGGAATAACGGGCAGAATAATTGAAAGCAAAAATAGAAGCGGAATGAAATGTCTTAGGCTTAATGAGTTAAAATTCCTGGTAATAAAAACAGTTTTAAGATTCCACAGCCCGTTTTTGAAATTGTTTGCAGCTAATTTTTTGTAAGTTTCGCGCGCATAATAAGTGCATGATACCGAAGGTGTAAGACAAATTTTCTTTCCTTTCCTTAGGGCTCTTTTCGATAATTCTATGTCGTGGTTTCTAATCAGCTTGGTATTGTATAACCCAACATCGTTAAAAAATGATTTTTTGTAAATGCCAAAAGGGACGGTATCTACCTGTTGCGGAGAAATCACGCCTGTTCGGAAAAGGGCATTGCCAACTCCGAATGGGTGGGTGAGTGCAATTCGTATGCCCTCGCTTGTTTTAGTGCTGTTTAGCACTTCGGTTTTCATTACTCCGCCTATTCCGTCGCACTGTAATTCTTTCATTTCATTTAACAATGTCGAAATATAGTTGTTGGGGTAGGCCGAATGTGCACTGGCTATCATTATATAATTGCCATTTGCATTTTTAATACCCGTATTTAAACCAAAAGGTGTAATAATTTCAGCGTTTTCAATTAACTTGATATTGTTGTTTGAAGAGTATTTTTCAGAAATTATTTTTTTTGTTTCATCATTGCTTTTACCATCTACAATAATGATTTCTACAGGAATGTCATTTTTTACCGCCAATAATGAATCGATACAATGCGAAATGTATTTTGCCTCGTTTCTGCAGGGAATAATTATGCTAACCATATCATTGTTCGATTCAGGCATTATTTATTAATTTATGATATAGATTAATAAGTTTTTTTTCTTCCACTTTCCAGTTGTATTTTTCTTCTACGGCTTTGCGTCCGTTTATGCCCATCTGTTGTGCTTCATCATCATGGGTAGTCACATAA
>CAZJYL010000157.1:0-5923 GCA_964550265.1 uncultured Bacteroidaceae bacterium | reverse complement strand
GATTAGTATTAATGCTCCAAAAAGAAATGAACCGGGCAAATATGCTTATCATTATCATACATGGGGAAAACCTGAAGAAATGTTGCCATATACTGATGAACAATTATACTGGATGCGTCCACCATTAAACATTAAATTGAATAAAGGCTGGAATGATATTGAAATTAAAACTGTTAAATCATTTCCGGATCAGCGGTGGAGCTTTTCTTTTATTCCGGTAAGCATAGATAATGAGGGGCAAATAAGAGAAGCTGAAGGCATAGAGTTTTCTTTTTGAATTTCAGGGAATAAATTAATGGGGGATAATAAATAAAAAAAGGCTGTCCGAATTGCGGAGACAGCCTTTATAAAAAATTTACGTAATTACTTTATTCTTCACCAACAACATCCAGCGTAATTTCAACTTTAATGTCTTTATATAAGTTTACTTTTGCGCTATATGTTCCGGTTTCTTTAATAGTTTCATTAGCCACGTCAATTTTCTTTCTGTCAACGTCAAAATTAAATTGTTCTTTCAAAGCATCGGCTACCTGAATATTATTAACGCTACCGTAAATTTTTCCGGTTGCGGCTGCCTTTGTTTTGATAACGACTTTAACGTCTTTTAATTTTTCGGCTAATGCTTCGGCTTCTTTACGAATTTTTTCTTCTTTAAAAGCTCTTTGCTTCAGATTTTCAGCCAATACTTTTTTTGCTGACTCAGTAGCTTCAATGGCCAAACCACGAGGGATGAGAAAATTTCTGCCATATCCCGGACGAACTTTTACACAGTCGTCTTTGTATCCTAGATTTTTTACATCTTGTATAAGAATCACTTCCATAATATATCCCTCCTGATTATTTTAAAAGGTCAGTAACAAAAGGTAGTAAAGCAAGATGACGAGCACGTTTGATAGCGCGTGAAATCTTTTTCTGAAATTTAGTAGAAGTTCCTGTAATTCTGCGAGGTAAAATTTTACCTTGGTCGTTTACGAATTTAAGCAGGAATTCAGCGTCTTTATAATCGATATATTTAATTCGGGCCTTTTTGAAACGACAGTATTTTTTCTTTTTCGTTTCAATATTTATAGGCGTTAAATAACGAATATCATTTCCTTGTTGTGCCATTTAAATTAATTTTTCAGGGTTAAACTTCAGTTTCTTTCTTTCCGGTTTCTTTCACTTTTTCGGATTTTAATTTGCGGCGTTTTTCCACAAATTCAACTCCGTACTTGTCTAGCGAAACAGTTAAGTAACGAATTACGCGCTCATCACGCTTGTAATTTACTTCAAGTTCGCTAACAATACTGCCTTCAGCTTCAAATTCAAACAGGTGATAAAATCCTGTAGTTTTTTTCTGAATAGGATAAGCCAGCTTTTTTAAACCCCAGCTTTCTTCGTGCTTAATTTCTGCACCTTTTTCCGTGAGGAATTTTTTGAATTTTTGTACTGTTTCCTTTGCCTGATCATCAGACAAAACGGGAGTCATAATGAAAACGGTTTCATAACGTCTTGCCATTTCTTTTGTTTTTAATTTGTTAATTTAGTTTATTTAAAATGGGGTGCAAAGGTAAAAATTTATTTTGATTGGGCAAACTATTAAGCAACAAAAGATTCGAAATATTTTGAGTATTTAAAAAAAATAGTGTTTGAAAGAAATTTTCGAATTAAAAAATGCCTTTTTATGTCAAATATTCAAAATGATTAAGAAATACGGCAAAGTTATTTTATAATTGAATTTATCAATCAAATAAAAAACAATTATATTTGTTCGTTGCCTAAAATTCAATTTTAACTTATGCAGAAAGTATTATTTTTTCTTTGTTTATTAATCTTTTTTACATCATGCAAAAAAGACCCAAAAAACATTTTAATAAGTGGGACTGTAAAAGATCCATATCAAAATATTCCGGTTGCAGGTGCAAAAATTACATTGCAGGCCAATGGTGTAATTCAAGGGATTTATAATGCATCGTTTGTTACACTTGGAACTATTACAACAGATGCTTTAGGGCAATTTCAGTTTGAAGTTGATGAAAGCACTTATGATTCGTTTCGTTTTGTGATAGTTAAAGACGGTTATTATACCTTGCAACAAACTGTTACTGCTGCTACAGTTAATTCGGACAAACCGCTTAAAACAAATTTTGACTTTTTATCTGTTGCTACAATTCTTGTTCATATTAAGAACATTTCTCCTTTTGATGATGATGATAAATTAATAACTTATTTTCAAAACAATCCCATAAGCAATTTTGATTGTTGCAGCTCATCTCCTATAACTTATTTGGGAATGGCAATAGATACGTCATTTTTTTGCAAATCTGTTGGGGCTTTCGATTTAAGTTTATCCAAATCTATTTTAAAAAACAATGTGCAAACATACGAAACTACTACTGTTCATACTTTGCCAAATGATACTGTTGAGATAAATGTGTTTTATTGATTTTGATAAAAACTCTTAAAATAGATTGGGAGACCAATAACCAAAATCGCATTAGTCAATTGTGACAACGTTCAAATCATTAGCAAGTGTTTTTTAATAAGCATACAAATCATAACTAAGCCCAAATTGAAATTGCCATTTATTTGTGGGTTGGAGATAGTATTCTGAAAACACAAGCCTTAGAGGAGCATACAGGCGTAAAAAATTTACATCGCCCATAAGATGTATTCCAAAAGAAGAAAAATTTTTGTTTTCGGGCGAAAGCGCATAATCGTAGCTTATCATTCCGGATAGCTTTTTTAAATAGATAAGTGAACCAATATAAAAATCTGTGTAGAGTAGGGGACAGGCATATTCGCCTGAAAAAAAGTATTTGATAGGATGTTTAAGTAAATTATAGCTTCTGGGCGCAGACATCATTGTATTAAACGGAAATGCAAGGGTGTCGCGCAATTCATATCCAGTACGTATGCGAAAGCCATCGTGTCTGAATGCTCCGGGCAGCCAAACTCCACCTGTGCCGGCGCGTAATAACCCTTTATGCGAGTCGTAATTTTGCCACAAAATGCCATTGCCTGAAAATATCCCCAACTTTGGATAAATATTTTTTTCGTTTGTTTTTTTATATGCCGATAATGACAAAAGGCCGGCATGGCGGGCAAAAGACAGCATTCCGTCGCCGGTATCAGCAACGCTCCACGGGCGTATTTCTATCCGCGGAGTGATTTTAAAAATCCATGCATTTTTTGTATAGGTTAATGGAATGTAACCCGAAAACTCTAAACTATTATAAGATACACCTGATTTATTGTTAAAAACAGGCGAGTAATTTGTATAGCCAATTGAAATAATAGGGTATAATCCGGAATAGCTTGTTCTTATCCCTGATTCAATTGTTGCCGTGGCTAAGTTAACGCCACTAAATATTGATGCAGACAATGTACTTAAAATATTTTGCGAGTCGAATTGAATACCGGGATTTACTGTTCCTGACGAAGGATCAATAGTCAAAGGTCCCCAGGAATGAACATTAATTATATTTTTAAGTTTTCGGTATGGCCTGGATTCAGGTACTGTTATTTTATCAAAATTAATATTCTCTTTTATTTTTTTTGCATTATAGCTTAGCAAATCGGCAGATTCATACATGAATTTCCACCTTTTTATTGTGTCAATAGGGTTTATATTTTCTATATACCTGATTTGATACCCTTTTTCAGTCATTTCGCTAAAAAGGAGACCGGACTGCCCATCGGAAACGGGAAATGCAGCTCCGAATTTTGTATTTGTTATGCACTGAGGCTCGCCTCCATCCACATGAATACGCCATATTTCTTCATTGCCGTTTAAGGTGCTCGAAAAATATAGAAAATTGTCTATTAAAACCAGATGATTAAAATTTTCGTTTGTTGATGAAAGCAACACCTGAATTGACTTTGATGATGCATTAAATTTAACAATCCTGCGTTGAGATATTGTTTGTTGTATTAAAAATAAATTAGTTCCCGAATTATCTATAGCCATGGACACAGGTTGTTCAGCATAATCAAATTTTGCCCATCCTATTGTTTGTGAATTTTCAATATCAGTTACATTAACATGATAGGTGCCATCATTAAGATATGCACAAGTGACAAGTATTTTTCCGTTTGGGCTTAATGCAGGAAGTAGTTCTTTATAAGTAACTGATTTATTTTTTATTTTTTTGTTGTTAATATCCAAACATAATGTTTTGGAAAAGTCAACCATTTCCCATCTTTGGTGCGGACGATATTCTGAATAAAAAATGTGCTTGCCGTCAAATCCTAAAGATTCGTCATGAATATAATTGGTGTATTTAATAATTTTTTCCTGTTTGTTATTTTGAATCGAAACAAAGCAGGGCTCCCCGTGAAATGAATTTTTGAAAGCAATAATATTGCCTTCGGAATCACATCCAACAGGTCTGTAATTACAATATTCTTTACTATCGGTTATTTTATTTGAATTAATTAATATTAAAGACTCTAATTCATTTTCTACAGATTTAAGTACCCAATATTGTGTTGAGTCGCTAAAATGCCTCAGGGGAATATCATCGGGTGAAAATTGTTTAAACGCCCTAGGAAATTTGCCAAAATTACTTTTCATAAATGAATGGGCAAAAACATTAGCCCAAAATACACGTCCATATTTGCTTTGCCCATAAGCAATCATCCAATATCCGTACAAATATCTGTTAGGGGTATAATCTTTGTCAGAGCCCATAACAAAACGATTATAATTTGGAATGTATTTTTGATTAACTAACCACGCAAAATACGGAGTTGAAAACGATGGAGACCTTCCCCTGCCGGTTTCAAGAAAGGCAGTTTCTGATGCAGTGGCATCTCCTTCAATATACCAAGCCGGCGCAGTTAGCCCTACATAAGCAGCAGTTAAATACTGACCGAACAGACTACCCAGTACCCGTCTTTTAAGTTGACTCTCTGCAACCGAAAACTGTACAAAATGCCTCATTTCATGCCATGCTAATTGTTGAGGCCAAAACCCGGGATAAAAATCGCGTGGTGGAGCGGTAAATAATTCGCTTCTGGCAGGTGCCCAGGCCACAAATCCATTAGACACCAAAGTATTTGGGTGTAATACTATGTTTAATTTTCGGGTATTTGCATGTAAACTTGCAGCCTGATAAAATATTGCCGAGTCGAAATAGGCAAGAAACAAGGAATCGGCCGAGAAAAACTCTGGTGTAATAAGTTTAAGCCGTTCGGTGCTTCTTTCTTTCCATTTAAGATTTGGTTCATTGCCCCATCTGAAATATTGCGTATAAGCATTATTATAAACCAATAAAAATAAAACTGTAATTATCTTTATTTTTTTCATTTTAATTAAATGATAACGGGGATTTATTGGCTATAAAAATAAGCTTTTTATAAAAAAGGCGGACAAAAAAGTCCGCCTTTAATGACAATAAGATTGTTTAATATCCAAAAAGAGTTTCAATCTTTACTTCTTTCACTTTGCCATACTTTTTAAGTACTTTGAAAGGTAATTGCTTTTTATCACCCAAGATTAAATAAGTATGAGGCTTAGCTTTAAGATAAGTATTTTGGAAATTTTTAAGATCTTGTAAGGTCATGTCAGGAATATTTTCGAAAGATTCTTTATTTAAATCCTGAGTTACCCCAATTTTCTTATATCTTTCATATTTCCATAAAATATCATCGCGAGTAGTGCGGCTGGTACGAATTTGCTTAATAATACCGTCTTTTGCTAGGTTAAAAGCATTTTCGGATTCAGGCATTGCATCTAATAATTCAAGAAACGCATCAATGGCAGTTTGCATTTTATCGTATTGGGTTGCTATATAAGATAAGCTATAATAATACTCGGTATTTTTATCAGGTGATTGATAGAACGACACTGCTGTATATGCAAGTGCACGTGCTTCGCGCATTTCCTGGAAAATCACGGAATTCATGCTGCCACCAAAATATTCATTGAACAGACGTAAAG
>CAZJYL010000156.1:0-5963 GCA_964550265.1 uncultured Bacteroidaceae bacterium | reverse complement strand
ATATTTGCCTGTTACAAGTCCTGGGTTATAGTTGGTTAATATGTGTTTTATTATTACAAACGCGTTATCGCTTTCAATCTCTGTGCCTAAAGTTATGTTAGCCTGGCTTCCGCTTTGCGCAGAATCGCCAAATTGTATGGTTTTAATACCGCCACTAAATGAGCCGGTTACACCAAAGATGTTCACTCCTGATTTAATGTTTCCTGCTACTAAATCGGCGTCTCCGCTGATGGTCTGCGCGCCTGATAGATATTGTCCAGCAGAAATAGTCTGGTCTGATGTGGTCGGAGTATAAGTCTGCGCACCTTTTGATGCTATATTCCCCGTTATCTTTGAGCCATTCACATATGCAGTCTTCCCGCTTAGTATCTCTGATGCTACTGCATTAGCGTCTGCTGTGTCTACGACAGATGATTTCCCCGCGACACCTAAAATCGTAATGTCTTTCTTGATATTCCCTGTAATTATCTTCGCCTGTTCAGTTGCGGATATCTTTACCTTTCCGCTTCCTGAGTGGTAGCCTTGCGCTATGGTGACTTCGGTCGCTTTGGCTGATATGTCGGTCGATACTGTGCCGTTGTTGGTCATGCTTCCCGTTATTCCTGTGTCGCTGTCGTTGGAGAATATTTTACCGTCTAAAACATCGCCAGCGACCGCGTTCCCCTCCGCACTGGCTTTAACAAAAAAACTTGTACCGTTGTACCACACGGTATAGGCTTTGCCCGATATTATTGTCGGGGCGTCTGTGGTGTTCGGCTTGTAAAGGTTCTTCGCCCCCGTGCCGTCCGCGTTCAATGTGGTCGCAGCGCCTGAGTTATTTGCAGATGCTATAAAAGTGAACGACCGCCCTGCCGTAAGCTCGAAGTAGCCTGTCGTTACGACTATCGCTGTTCCTGTGCCTGTCGCTGTCGGATATGCCCTCAATGTCGCGAGGGTCTCGATATTCCCTTCAATGCGGTTTAGGTCTGTGCTTAATACTCCGTCGACTGACGTCCAGTCTGTTTTCGGTGCTGTATATGCCATTATGCTTTCCTCCCTTTTGTTTCTTCTCTTAAAGTTCCGTCGTATTCAATCCTGTTTGAAACGATGATATAATCGTTGTTCCCATATGTGTCTATGACTGTTATCTTATCACCTAGTTCGATAGTCGGGTCTCCTCGCCAGTCTAATGTCACATCTCTGCGCGGGTCTTTGTATGATGCTAAGATAGAAGCCGATATCGCCTGCGCCTGCGCCAGTGTCTGCACGAAAGGATTTCCTGGAAAAGTGTATGTCAGTTTCCCGTTCTCGGCGATTGATGCGCTGTCCTGCGCGACGCTTCTCTGTTTGTTCTTTATCTCTAAAGGCTCTGCGGTTATCGATAGCGTGTAAGTCCCTGTAGATGTTCCTGTTATCACACAAGATGCGCCCCACGAATAGTAGGTCGCAGATGTCAGCACCGCGTTACCTGTTACGGTCGCTGACGCATTCAGACAAGGGACCGTGTTGAAGTAAACTAATCTCGTGATTACTTCCGCATTGTCTATGTTTTCTGCTTCAATGTCTACGAATACCGTTTCTGACGAGCCTGGAACCAACGGCTGCGTGTCGACTATGATATAGTTGTATAGCGTCCCCCAATTTGTGGGATTATCTTTGTTGAAATAATGGTCAGATGTCAATGTCAAGACGGAAGCGCCCGATGAGAATTCGGGACCCTCAATCTGTATTATGCCCTCCCTGTCGCAGTACACTTGCGCCAGTCCTGCTTCGGCGAGTTTCCTTAAAGCCTCGCGGTGCGACTGGCTCTCAAAGTATGCGTATGGAACTGTAGTCAAATCTAAATTAGTATCGATTACATATTCACCAGTTTCAAGTCCTGCATCTGTGAGGACCAATTCAAAAAGGTCCAGTAATGAATAATCCTCGTACACTTCACCTGATGAGAATGTAGACTGCCCGAGCATCGCTATCCTGTCGCGCCCTGTAGTCTGCGCCCATAGAGCATTCTCGGGCACCGTCCACTCGCCCGTCCAGAAAACACCTAACGGGGATAATTCTTCCTCATCTTCATATAAATATACCCGTACGCGCCTGTTCGGCTTAACTGCCCCGTAAAGCGGGGACATGGTGTTGCCCACGTCAAATATCCTGTCTTTGTTGTAAAATCGTATATCAATTTCATTCGATGAAATAGATCCTATCGGAAGCGAACCCTCCGACACTTCCCTTTCTTCCAGTAAGTTGATTTGGAATATATCGTCTCTTTCGAATGTCTCTTGGATTGAAGTATAAAACTCGGCTATCTTGACGCATGTTCCGACTGCTGACCATTTGGTTATCGTAAGAACCTGTTTTACGACATCGGCAACTGCGCTTATAGTCTCGTTATATGTGACCGCAGAGTTGCCCGTGACTGTCTGCGTGTGCAGTAGAGTATTGGAAACATCATATAGTTTTACAGTAAAGTCTACTGGGTATTCGTTCCTTTTATCGTCGCCGACTACCTTTACCGACTGTATCGGTCTTGAAGTGTGGGTTATCGTCAATGACGGATATGGCGATGAGAATTTGGCAGACGCGTCGGACGCCGAAGTGCCGAACCAGCCGACCTGTCCTCCGCCTAAACACCAGGTGCCATCTAAGGTTCCCAGTCCGTCAAGCAGCAAGTATTTGGCTGACATCGAGGTCACGGAATCCGCCGTCTGCTGTAGTGTGGCAATCCTGTTTACCTCCGTAGAAGTCACGGTTATGCTCTCGTCTAAGAACGGACTCGTGAAGTCTACCACTACCTTGCATTTTATATCCCTGACGGAAGCGTTATAACCCATTTATACCTCCTCCAGTACGACTGTAACATTCTGCTTTAATGCTGTGTTTAGCCTGTGCGTAGAATAACTCAAGGAAACCACCTGCACCGTGTATGTGGCTCCCTCATCGTCAATATAGGTCACCTCCGCCCTTGACTGGTACGGGGTGTTGAATATCGCGAAACTCGCGGCGGTCAAGCCTTGATATTTGAATGTGTGCTGTATCTTAGTATCCTTGATGTCTGTTACCGCTTTGCCAGACGCTACCCTGTCCCTTACTTCAAGAACTATTGTTTTTTTGTCAACGGGCGTTATCGGTGACGGTATAGTGTATCCGTTTAATGTCATGCCAGCCCTCCTGCTAATCTGTAGCTCTCCTGCACTCTTACATTCTTGAGTTTGCGTTCAAGCTCTTTTAATCCCCACTCGTCAGCGACTAATGTGCCGACATGGAGGTGTATCTCGCTTTTCATTCCGCCCCCGCCTGTTACGTTCGCATCAAGGTCGAAGTCGGTCGGTACCGCGTTCGCCATGTCTTTGGAAACGTCTTTCATGACGTCCTCAAAACCTACTCCGATACCTAAGCCTAAATTCGCTCCTATCTCGTCCGCGAATAACTTACTCGGGGAGCCTATCTGGAAAACGTCTTTGAACCAGTTACCGATAGTGTTTGCAACATCTGTTATCTTATTCCATAGCCATGAGAGGCTGTCCTCTATGCCCTGCCATAATCCTGATATCAGGTCTCCGCCTATGCCCCTGAAGTCCGCTATGCCGTTCTTAAAGCCGTTTGTAAGAGCTTTGATGATTTCAGGTATGTTTTTAATTAATGCTGGTATCGCCTTGATTAATCCTTTGCCTAATTCGATAACTAAAGTCACGCCCATGATTATTATTTCGGGAAGCATCTCCACGATAGCCTGTATGAGGCTCTCTATAATCTCGGGTATGGCTTGTATCAATTGAGGTATCGCGTCGACAAGTCCTTTTGCCAATGCGAGTATCATCTTTAACGCGGTTCTAACTAATTCGGGCAGGTTATCTAATAAGGTCTTGACGATAGTCATTACAGCTTCGATAATGACTGGTATCAGATTAGGTATAGCGTTCGTCAGTCCTGTGATTAATGACATTAAAACGGTTATACCTGTGTTTATGATATCGGGTAGCATGCCGACGATAGTAGTTACCAACTGCATCACTATTTCAAATGCTGTCGTCGCGATTGCCGGCAACTGAGATAAAATCCCGTCCATAAATGATTTTAACAGCGCTATCGCTCCATTCATCATGTCAGGTAGTTTTGCCACAATCTCATTTACCATATCTAATAGCGCGTTGCCTACTATCTCGCCTATCTTTCCTACATCTCCGCCTGCTTCCTGTATCGATTTAGAGAACGCCCCGAGCTTAGAAGCGGCGAGTTCTGATAAGTCCGCTAACGCTGGAGCAAGAACCGCGCCGACATTGTTTTTCAATGAAGTCATGGCGTTTTCCATTCGCACCATGCCGTCATCAAAAGCCCCTAAGCCGTTTAATGCGTCCTCGCTAAGCACTGCGCCCATATTCTGCGCTTCGGTCGCCAGTTCTTCCATTGTAGCGCTTCCCGCAAGGATTAAGGGGTTCAGTTCCTGCGCGCTTTTTCCTAATAGATCCATCGCTATGCTGTCACGCTCGGTAGCGTTATCCATAGCGCCTAACGCGTCGATTATTTCCCAATAAACAGTCTGGCTGTCACGCAGGGTGCCGTCTGCATTAGTTACCGATATGCCTAATTTTTCGTATGCTTCGACATATTGAGCCGTGCCTGATTGAGCATCACCCATAGCTCGAATGTTACGAGCCATTGAGCCTGTTACAGTTTCAAGCGATACGTCTACCAGTTCGGACGCATATTGCAATTCCTGAATCTTGTCTGTGGCAAGTCCTGTTTGCGCTGCCGTAGTCAGTACACTGTCAGCATATGCCGCGCCCTCGACCACCATATCCCTTAGTCCTGTTGCAGCGGATTTAAGCGCGTTGCCAAGCCCTTTTATGCCTGCGATTATGGCTTCGGATATAAGTTTTCCCTTTATCACGTCACCGAGTATTGATGTCTTTTTTCCCGCGTCATCAGCATTGGAGCCTAAAGTCTTTAATTCCTTGCCTACTTCTTCAGTCGGCTTCTCCGCGTCTTTCATAGCCTTTTCGTTCTTGTCGACTTCTTTGGTAAGTTTGGTCAGTTCGGCTTCCGCGTTATTTAATGATGATTTCCAGTTAAGGGTTCGCTTATCGTTCTCGCCATACTGTTTTTCCGCTTCAGATAACGCGCCTTTTAACAGGCTTACTTTATCCGTCTGCTTCTCTATTTCTTTATTAAGGACTTCGTTCCTTGCTTTCAGGGCGTCGACCGATTTCGAGTTGTCGGAAAACTCGGCGGTAACTTTGTTCATCTCCGAGCCGAGAACTTTCATCTCATTATTGATAGCCGATATAGCCTGTCTAAACTCTTTCTCGCCCTTTAGGCTGATTGAGGGTCCTATCCCTGCCATTTGCGCCTCCTAAAACGGTATAACGTCGTCAATCGTCGGTTCCTTATCTATCTGCGAGTACCTTTGATTAGAATTGATAAGGCTTCTCTCTAAGTCAAATACGAGCTTGTATGCGTCGTACATTGATTTCCATTTCTTCATCGTCATTCGCCCGACCTCTTTCTCTGTGAAACCCATCTTCATTCCGATGTGCAGAATCAGCGCGAAGTTGATTTCAGCGGGTTCGTCGGGCGTTATGCGTTTGGGTCAGGTCCTGGCACGCTGTCGGTTACAGTTTTGGTGATAGCCTTTGCGATGTCTGTCACATTCGTTATCATTCTTCCTAATTGCTTCTCTGTAAGCAGTGTCCTTTTTTCCCCGTTCTCATTCTCTATTTCAATACCCTCATTGATAAATGTCACGAGAGTCCATTTAATGTCCTTTATCTGAGCCTCTCCTTTTTTCGGCTGTATTTTGTTCTGCCAAACGTCAAGGCTTCCGTATTTCTCCTGTATAGCTTCCAATACATTAAGATTGAATGCCATAGGAAATTCCACCCCTTTAATCGTTATGCTCATCTTTTTATCAATCATCATTTCCCTCCTTTAAGAAAAACAAGGGGAGGAGTACCCTCCCCTTATAGTTATGCTGTTATGATGTATTC
>CAZJYL010000155.1:0-6001 GCA_964550265.1 uncultured Bacteroidaceae bacterium | reverse complement strand
TAGCAGATACAATAGGTTTCCATGCAAATTTTGCCAACAACAAAAAAAGCAATAAAAAAACTATTGTTGTCCAAAAAATCAATCCAATTCCGGGAGTTGTTAACATATTTGTTTATTCTTTGAATTCATAATTAATAAGCCCCAATGCCAACCGCAATGAGGCTTATTTTTAAAAATTACTTGGCAATTAAAGCTACAACAACTGCAAAAAGGGCTACGCCTTCAACCAGAGCTGCAGCAATAATCATAGCCGTTTGAATTTTATTTGTTGCTTCAGGCTGACGTGCAATAGCGTCCATTGCTGAACCACCTATGCGTCCGATACCCAAACCTGCACCAATAACGGCTAATCCTGCGCCGATTCCTGCTAAAACCATAGTGAATTTATTTTTAAGTTAAACATTGGTTTACTATTTTTAATGATGTTCTGCCTCCTGAACGGCAAGACCTATAAACAAAGAAGTTAAAAGAGTAAAAATATATGCTTGTAATGCTGCTACCAAAAGTTCAAGCAAGTCCATAAAAAGCACAAAGAAAACTGAAACAGGGGCAATGCCTAAGTTTTGAAAAATGAATATTAATGATATAAGACTTAAAACAATAATATGCCCTGCTGTTATATTTGCAAAAAGACGCACCATAAGAGCAAAAGGCTTGGAAAGCACCCCGATTAACTCAACGGGAATCATTATGGGCAGCAGCCATACAGGAACTCCCGGAGCGGCAAATATATGCTTCCAATAACCTTTGTTTCCGCTAAAATTCACAATCAATAGAGTAAACACTGCCAATGTCATGGTTACGGCAATATTACCCGTGAGATTGGCTCCAAAAGGGAAGAACGGAATTAGTCCCATCAGATTATTGATGAGGATAAAAAAGAACAATGTGAGTAAATATGGCGCAAATTTAAAATAGTGCTTTTCGCCAATGTTTGGCTTAACTATGTCATCTACAACAAAAAGAATTAATGGTTCAAGAAAACTTTGCAATCCTTTTGGTGCAGCAATTCCTCTTTTTTTATATCTGCGGGCAACAGAAATAAAAATAAGTAAAAGTAAAGTTGCGCTAATAAATAATGCAGCAACATTTTTTGTAATGGAAAAGTCCAGAGGTACACTAACAACTTTGCCATTTTCATCAACGCGAACTATTTTTCCCTCATATTCCCCGTCAAAACTATCTTTTGTTCCCAGCTGATATTCAAAGTTTTCGGCATGATGAAAACGAGAACTCATAAAAAAGACCAACTGTCCGTTGTCCCATAATATTACAGGTAAAGGAACAACTATGTGTTTTTCGTTTTCTTGACCTTCACGTAATGTCATAACATGCCATTCGTGAGCATCCAGAATGTGATCAAAGATTACTTCGGTAATATTAACTTCACTCTTTTGAGCTGACTCATCAATGTTTTGGTTTGTTTTGTCATTTGCAAAAACAGATAATTTGCAAAAACTCGAAAAAACTAAAATGAAAATAAAAATAAACTTTTGCATCACTCTCTTTAAATCGTGTGCAAATTAAACAATTTTTTGTTTGTGTTAACTACTTTTTTAAATATGTAGATTAAGATTTTAAAATAAAACAAGATAAAAAATAAAGAAGTAAGACGAATAATACAAAACAATGAACAAAAAGGATAAAATTAATAATTAAAAAAAATTATTTTCTCAGACTAATTATCAGAGGTAATGAAATTAAAAATAAAAACAGTGCCGTCAATGCAAATTCAACTAAATATCGTAGCCTATAGTCGGTTAATTCTGACTCTTTTACATCAGCGCAAAGCAAATAAGGAATTCCTGTTTTAGTTTTTTTAGGCATATATATACTATGAAATACACCCCATTGATCTTGTTGCTTATCAAATATTTCAGTTGCATTGGAGTTAAATGATTGTTTCATTGTTTTTGTTGCTTCGGGATAATAATCCATATACCCTGTAACTATGTTGCCTGTAATATCATTTGTAATGTAGGATGACACTACAAAATAAACTGAATCATTTGATTGAATAACTACATAAACATATACAACGTTATGAATTTCAGCAATTTTATTTGCCTGCAATCTTAGATCTTCATAATCAACAATATTTACAGGGATTTTTTTATGCGCATTTTGAATTAGCGAGTCATAGATTATTAAATCAAGCGAAGCCGCTGCCGATTTAAGGCGGGTATCTATCTCGTATGAAGATATTTGTTTTTGATAAACAAGTTTTATAGCTATATAAATTATTAAGCCAACAATAAAAATTGTTATAGGAATAATTGGCTTATTTTTTTTATAACTATGTTTTGTCATTTAAACGCAAATATAAATCAATTTTTAAACTTGAAATTAAATTTAACAATTAGTGTATAAAATTATCAGTATTAATTAGTTGAAATATCTTATTAATAGTATTTCAAATAAAACATTAATGCTTACGTATATATGTTTTTATAATTGGGAATGAGATAATGAAGACATATAAAAGAGAAATAAAAAATTCAATAACCGTAACCCAGATTTTGTTATATATTTCACTTACATAAACATCTGAACATAAAACGTATTTGAATCCGCTTTTTGTTGTTTTTGGAATATAAGCACTTCGGAAGTTTCCCCATACATTAGTATTTTCACAATAAATTATATCTGTATTTGTATTAAATGCAGATTTAAGTTCAGCCGGAGCTTCGGCAAACAAATCCAGATACTTGATTTCAATGTTTTTTGAAATATCGGTGGCAAGAACATTGCATAATGCAAAGCAAACTGAGTCGTGGTTTTCAATAACTGCATATACATAATCGACTTTGTGTACAGAGGCTATTTTGTCAACGTAATTCCGAAGGTTTTCGTAGTAAATTAAATTAATGTTCTTTTTATTATTGGCAGCTTCTATTAACGAGTCACTTATAATTAAATCTAAAGTTTCGGCAGCAGTTTTTAACCTGAAATTAATGTTATTATTAACATCATTTTGTTCGCGAACTAATTTTATTGACAATAAAAGAAGAATTCCAATAATGAAAATGGAAACAGGCAGCCATTTAATTAATATTTTATTTCCCTTAATCATCATGCAAATATAAAAAATTTATAGACAAACGTAAAAATACATAACATGATTTTTGACATCTTTTGACTTAAAAAAAATATCTGATTGATTTTTTCAACTTTAATAAGTTGCCAATCTTGGAAAATAATTTAGACTTAATACGGCGATTATTAATTTAAGCCTGTTAAATCAGCTCTTCGCAGGGTTATTTTTTTCTAAGTTTATGATAATCCCATGCATCAAATTGTTGTTGTTTCAGAACATCATTTATTGTAATAGCCAATCGCAGGAAAACATCCAATTTTTTGGATTTTAAAAATTCTCGTGCAGGTGTAACTCCTCTGCATGCATCAGCAAAAACTATATACAGGGTAAGATTGTTTTTTTTAAGCCAATTGATTGCCATATCTTCTGAATCTATGGCATCGCTTAAAATTCCCAATTCCGGAGAACCATTGTCAAAAAGCCATTTCAACGCTTTTTTGTCAGCTCTAATGGCACTGGCAAATGCAGCCATTTCGGGAAATCCGTTTTCAAGCAAAAAATTTAAAAACTCAGACTTACCTTCAATGGCTTTTTCTAAGGCCAGTAATACTTTAATGTCATATTCCCAAAGCATTTTTGCCATAGCCTTATTTTTTATCCCATTCAAAAATTGGTGCCGGAATTCCGCTTGTACTTATTAAACGCGATATTAATGCCGAAACAGCAGTGTTTAAGTCTTTTGGATGATTGTAGAAAAATGGAGATGCCGGAAATATAATGGCTCCCGAACGGGTTACTTTGCCCATGTTTTCTATATGAATAAGACTTAAAGGAGCTTCCCTTGTCATCAGAATCAAAGTTTTACGTTCCTTAAGCATCACATCCGCTGCACGAAGAATGAGAGTGTTTGAAATCCCTGCTGCTATTGAACCTAATGTGCCCATGGAACAAGGGGTTATAAACATTGCCTGATATCCCGACGAGCCCGATGCCGGCGATGCAAACAAATCGTTGTTGTTTAAAATGTTGATTTTTTCGCTTTTTGGAATTTCAACCTTGTTTTCATACTCCCAAACTTTCAGCCCGTTTTCGCTAAAAATAACCGATATACTGTTTATGCTGTCAATTTTAGTAAGCTGCTTTATCAGTTCAAAGCCATAAATGGCACCACTGGCACCGGTTACCGCAACAATTACTTTTGATATTTTATTAGAACCAGTGCTCATAAGTTAATGACAGAACAATGTTATATTG
The DNA here is from genome assembly GCA_964550265.1 of uncultured Bacteroidaceae bacterium. Lineage (GTDB taxonomy): Bacteria > Bacteroidota > Bacteroidia > Bacteroidales > DTU049 > GWF2-43-63. Next base: position 1,710 of record CAZJYL010000155.1, on the reverse strand, counting down.
ACCTCTTATAAAGTAGTTATAAGTAGAAATTCCGGGAGACTTTCTGATGGGAATAACTGAATTGGAATAACGAAGGTTAACGGACTGTTTCTCGTTTAAGAAATATTTAAAACCTGCATGTGCGGCAATCTCATATTTTTCAAAATCCGGACGCGCAGGTATTTTACCATAAATGTCAAACTCTCTGTTTTTATTATCAATTAATATGGCAAATGACAGCCCTGCCTCAAAACCGAAATTCGTTTTTAGTTGCCTGCGATACAAAAACGGCATTTCAATATAGTTTAAGCGCATTATATATTTATACAAATTATTGTTTTTAGTAGGGTTTTTCCTACTTCCTTTTTGAACAAACAAAAGTTCGGCAGATATATCCGAATATTCGTCAATGGGAAGCGCCGCCATAAAACCACCGGTGAGGCCTGCCTTGTTGAATCCCGAAATATTGTCTCCGTCAACTTGAGAACCCGTTAAGCCGAGACGAAATCCTCCTTTGAAACTTTGCGCAGCGGCAGAAATGCTGATAACAAAAAATAGCAGAAACAGAATATTTTTCATAATGCTAATTGAAAGACGAAGATAGCAAAAAATAATCAAGGGTAAAAAGCATTTTCAATATGATTAATTTGTATTTCGTTGTTGGACAATAAAACTATTGAAACAATGTCAAAACGTAATTCCATATCGATGGAAAACTCATCAAGATAGGCCATGGCAGCGCGTTCCAAGGCTTGTTGCTTGCGTTCGTCAACAGCCTCCCAAGGCTCGCCGTAAGAAATGCTTGTTCGGGTTTTTACCTCAACTATTACAAGAATATCATTATGTAAGGCAACAATGTCAATTTCATCCTTGCCTGAACGCCAATTGCAGTGCAGTATTTTGTAGCCTTTCTTTTTTAAATAGCTTAAGGCTTCGTTTTCACCAAGTTTTCCAACCTGGGCTTTGTTTAAATTACGGCCCATTCAACCGAATAAATTAATTTTTGATAAATGACCCTTTGTATTGCCGGTTATCTGTTATGATTTCGATGCAATAATATCCTTGTGTTAGACCTTGAATATCAATCATGCGATTTTTGCTCATTTTAAAAGTATTTATTAATGCTCCGCGATTGTCATAAATATTACATTTTGCAGATTGATACTTGTCGTCAATGTTTATGTTAAGGAAATTATTGGCAGGGTTTGGATATATTTTTATTTCAGGCATTGTTTGTTCTGCCGAACCCAGTAAAACAATATTATTGTTTCTTGATAGCAGACGCAGTTCGGGATCGAATTTTACAGTATCAGGCTGACCGACAAATGGAATTTTAAATTCCTGTCCCGAAAAGGTATTATTAAATACATAAATACTATCTCCAATAAGTATTGGAACGGGCATTTTGAAAAAGCTTACCGATGAATGACTTTGGGTTTGGTTTATAATTATGGAAAGGGAATCGCCAGTAATGGGAGAGATAGTAATGTTATATGAAGGATATCCTTCTTTATAAAGCCAATTATTAAAAAATTCGCTTAGATCCATACCCGATTGAGCTTCCATTTGGGCTATGTAATCTGAAGATTTGGCATATTGAAATTTATATGTGTTGAAATAATTTCTGTTTCCCTCGAAAAAGTTATCATCGCCAACTACCCAGCGCAGCATGTGCAAAAGATATGCTGCCTTATAGTAGCATAACCGGCTTGAAAACACATTGTTTATATT
>CAZJYL010000154.1:0-6010 GCA_964550265.1 uncultured Bacteroidaceae bacterium | reverse complement strand
GATTTTTTTCAGATTATTTATAATTATCCATGAAACAGGATATTTATTCCATTCCTTTGCAAAAACAATCATAAACTCATTAAATGCAGCCGAATCCCTATCTGAAAGATAATTCCATTTTGCCCAGCGTTTTGCATAGCTGCCTCCTGAATATTTACCTGCAAATAATTCCAAATCATATTTTTCTTTAATTTGCTTTACATATTTATTATTTTGTAGAACATTACCGGCATTAACATTTAACGTCAGTAAAAACGCAACTATAATTACAACAAGGTTTTTTAGCATTTTATTTTGTTTTGATAATCAGAAAACTAACAAATATAAAATTAAGTAATTTCCCGAAAATAAATCTTTGTAATGACATATGGTAAGCAAAATGTTTTCTTAATAAAATCACATGTAAATATTTTTTTGCTAATCAGCTGATTTAGTTAACTATATGCCATAAATTACCAATGTTAAAATATTTTAAATTGAAAATAAATATTTGTGAATTAAAAAATAAAAATGTAGGTTTGCTAAAAAAATAGAAATGATGGAAAAGGAGACATGAAAACAAAACGCGGTAAAATTCACCGTGGAACTTTCGGAAAAGTTCGCCAAAAAAAATCTTCAACATCTTCAGTAGTTACCGAAAATAAAAATGTTGAAAAAGATACAAAAGCCAAAAAATCCAGCGCTAAAGTAACGGAAGAAAAAAAAGCTACAACAAAACCAAAAACAAAAAAAACATCAACCGAACAAGTTGATTTGTTTAACAACAGCGAAGAAGCTAAACAAGAATAGGGAATAATTAGGCAAACATGGGATTTATAAATTCGGGCAACTTTGGTGCTGACTCACATTGCCCTTTTTGCCAGCATGAACAACCGGATGTAAAATTCACTGCATCCGGTTTTACTTTTTATAAATGTAAGAAATGTCGTTCTCTTTTCAGATGGGACTGTAACATAATAAAAGAATATAATTATGAAGAAAGTTATTATGGCGACAGTAAATCGGAAAAGTTTTGGTTTAAACCAGTAGTTTGGTTTTTAAATATAGAAAGGTCGAGACGGGCAGCTTATATAGCCAAAAACATTTCTAAAGAATCCTCAGTTCTCGATATTGGATGCGGAAATGGGGCATTGGTGCATAAAGTTTATAAAATTTCAGGGGCAAAGGTTAGCGGTGTCGAAATGGATAACGTTGCAGCTAACCGTGCTAAACAATATGGGCATATTACAGTTTTTTCAAATTCATTTGAAAAAGCGCCCTTAATTGATAATAGTTTCGACACAATATCAATGATACATTCGTTTGAACACATTCCATTTCCTTTAAACACATTGTATAAGGTCGATTCATTACTTAAGCAAAAAGGGTTTTTTTATCTTGCAATACCAAATATAAATTCCATTCAGTATAAAATATTTGGCAGATATTGGCTACATCTGGATCCGGAATTTCATCTTCATTTTGTTGATAAACAGCAATTAATGACCTTAATGACAAATCATAAATACCGACAAGTTAAAACTGTTTATTTCAATCCGATACAAAACATTTCCGGGTTTATACTCAGTACTTTGAATTTAATTACCGGAAAACGAGATGTGCTTTTCAATATGCTCAAAAGTAAAAGAAAGTTCAAAAACCCTTTAAATATATTGTTGTTTTTGATTTTAATGCTTATATCGGTTATTTTGTTACCTATAGGCATTTTAGAGGAATGCATTAGTGTAATGCTAAAACGCGGTGCAACGGCAGATTACGTTTTTATAAAAGAATAGCATTAAAATGTTAAAAACTAATGCGAATTTGTTGATTTTTGGCAACAATTAAGCAATTGCGCAAGCATAAAAATATATACATTTGCCAAAAATTATTTCGTTTTGGCTAGAAAGAAGAAAAGATACCGTACCATTAAATTAGGTATTTCAACAAGAAAGGCAGATAAATTTGCCGAGTTTTGCGCATCGAAAAATATGTCGCCCAATATGTATTTGCGCAAGGTAATTGATGTTAATTTAGCGGGCTTTAAAGGTTTCGAAAAGAAAGAACAAAAGAATCCGAAGCAACTTGTTATATTTGACTTTATTGAGCCGTAACAAGTTGATTTACTTTGTAATATAAATGCTATATCAATTATTGGTTTAAGTGCTTTTTTATTTACTTAAGCACTTTTAGTTTCATCGAAATTCATTTTTATCAATAAATTTTGCACGGGTTTAAAATGATTGCGTGTTTGAGGCCAGCGCGTAGGAAATTCATTAAGCAGTATTATAATTTTTTGTTTTTGCTTGTTCAGCATATCGCTGATTGCCGGTGCAGATACCGAAGGTTGCATGGCTTTGCCAACAAGCACTCCGGTGGGATTTTCATGACTTAAAATTACCGAATTTACAGCATCTTCGATTTTGTCAAGCCACTGGTATATTTTTAAATGACGATGTTGTATGGTGGGAGTAGGTATTTCAATTGTTTCATCAACTTCAGTAATATTTGAAATCAAATGCCAGGATTCAATAACCACAGTGTCAATTGAATTAAGGTTTGCAGCTAAAATACAGGCCTGATTAAGCATAATGCGCAAATTTGAGGGGCTTCCTCTGAAGCGTTGAATTTTTTCTCTTGCATCAGGACTAAGGATAAACGATATTTTTTGTTCTTTGCCAATATTTTGTAAATATTCCACAGCCATCTCCAAAATCATGTTTTCCAGCAGCTTAACCTGGCTTTGATTGCCACGGTCTTCCATTTTTCTGTTTCCCGATAAAGCATTTATGCTTTTCTGAATGGTTTCGAGCAACTGATTATCCTGGTTTGATTTTTTTAAACAAAAGCTAATGGCATTAACTGCTGTTTGCCCGATTATTTCCCTGTTTTCGTGAGTAAAGCTCGATTCGGATTCCAAAAATCCAAAATGCTTTTTATTTTTACTAAAATAAACAAGTATATATCCGTCCCAGTCGGAATTATTAATCTTTATAACCAAAACATTGCGTTCAAGCTCTCTAAACATGTCAACATTTTTATGCTGTTGAATTGGGGTTAACGAAAACGGAAGGTCTTGCTCGTTTTTCCATACAAACCCGTTATTTCTAACATCAAATTGCTTAATGACATCAGAAGTATCAATGCTTATACTGTTTTGAGAAATTTCCTGTGTAGTGCAGTTGTATATAAACAAACTAAGCGATGATGAATCCTTAATTTCCAAAGCAACATATCTGGTAGCAGTTGGATATAAACCCCAGAGCTGCTCCAGAATAATTGGCAAAGTTCCTTTAGAAAAACTGAATTTCATATTAATTTAAACGCCAAAATTAAGCGTTTTGTTTCATAAATGCAAATAAAATTAAGCATAAATTAAGCTTGTTAATTTCCTTATTAAGCATTAAAATTGCTTAATATATTTGTTTTCAGTACTTTAACCATAATATCTTTATAAAAAATTTAGCTATGAAAATATACAGTGCATACAGAAACAAATTAAGCAAAGAGCGAAATACGTTTAAAAATGAAATAATTGTTCATTGGCAACGTGCAGATATAGTAGAAAAACGCAAAAGCGATTCAATTAAAAACGTTGATAAAGATTCGTGGACAAATCTTGTTCTTATTCGCATTAAAACGCTAAGTGAAAAATTATCAGGATTTTTTTATCCTGAAAATGTCGAATAACAAATAATTATTTATTCTTTTTGCAAATAGGCGAGCCCATTTTCAAAATTGTTTTTCCCGACAAGTCGTTCAAAATGATACCGGCCATCATGTACCATGCACTTAAAGAACAAACAATTAGTTCATATCCTGCTATTTTATTCATTTCAGGCATACCAAAATGTCCTAAATCGAGCAAAATAAAACCAATAAGAAGCAGTAAAAAAGTAATAAACATGGCTCGGTGAACATAAGCTGAAGCTATTGTCATTATGAGTGTATAAAGAGTCCATGCAACAAGATAATAACCAACATCAGTTGCAGAACAAGCATAAATATCGTAAATATTTAATAACCATATTATTCCTAAGCCTATCCAAAAAGCACCGTATGAAACAAAAGCACTGAAGCCGAAATTATTTCCTAATTTTTGTTCTCCAAACCCTGCCACCATTTGTGCAAAACCACCAAATATAATACCCATTGCCAGAACGGGTCCCAAGCCCATAATGCCGATATTATGAAACTGAAGTAAAAGTGTTGTAAGTCCAAATCCTGCCAGGCCCACAACGGCCGGATTAGCTTGTTTGATGTTTTCCATAAAGACTATTTTAAAATAACGCGCAAAAGTAGGATTTTAATTGAAAGAATATAAATTTATAAACATAATTGATTAAAATATTTTATTTATATATTTACGCAGAATATTGCTAATATGAAGGTGAATAAATATAAACATTTATTAAAATTTGCAGTTTTATTAGTTTTCTTTTTTATTTCTATAGAATTACTTGCCAGAGCAGGGGGTGGAGGGGGTTCTGATTCAGGAGGTGGCGACGGAGGAGGTCTGGTGGAATTAATATTTTATCTGCTTTTATCATTACCTTTTCCATATAATATTATTTCGGTTTTAATATTAATTTTTATAATTATTATTTTTAATAAAAAACTAAAACAAAATTCGGTTTTAAATAAAATTCCCTCTGTTCAAAATTTAAAGAGTAATAATAGCTATTTAAATTTTAAAGAAAAGAATCCCGATTTTATTGAAGACTATTTTAAAAGAAAGGTAGATATTGCTTTTTTCAACATCCAGTATGCATGGATGAGCCAAAACACCGGCAAAATACGTAAGTTTATCAGCGACGGAGTATATCAGCGTTTTAATGTACAATTTATAATGATGAAAAAACTGAAACAACGCAACGAACTGTCTAACATTAAACTACATTCTATCACAATAATAGATTATAAATCCGACGGACAGTACGATGTAATTGATGTTGCACTACACTCCAGTATGAATGATAAATTTATATGCGAAAAAATGCCTCAATTAAATCAAAACGTTTCAGAATCTTTTGTTGAATATTGGTCTTTTATAAAAAAATCTGGCTTTACAAGCTATGATATTTATGAAAATCCGAATTGCCCTCAATGTGGTGCTGCTATTCCTGAACTGGAAGGCGAAGTGGCAATTTGCCCTTATTGCAAAGCTACCATAAACAGTGGTGATTTTGATTGGGTTTTAAGTGAAATAACCCAAGCCGATGATTATACTTTTAGTACGGCTAAAGCTCATAAACAAGCAAACCTGAAGCAAAAAATTAAAAGCATTCATACCACAGACCCGTTCTTTAGTGTTCAAAAACTGGAAGACAAAGCCAGCAATGCGTTTTTGCAATACACCATTGCCGAAGCATTGCGCAACCCATTATTGGTTCGCCGATTCATGCAGGCAGAAGCTTATATCGCCTTTGAGGAGAGTGTTAAGTCATCGCCTGCAATACTGTATAATCGTTTATATTTGAATGATGTAAGTCTGATTTCAGCATGGGACGAATCTGACTTTGATTATTTGGGCTTTTATGTAAGAAAGAGCTATCAAAGAATTCAAATGAAGCAGGATAATCCTGAAGAAATAGACAGTATTAAAGACCCGGTTGTAAGAACATCATCATTTGTAATTGTTTTATGCCGGAAAAAAGGAGCTAAGCCACCAAAGGGAATGTTATATACACACCAGTGCCCTAATTGCGGCGGAACCTTGTCCGATTCTACCGATATAAAATGCCCTTATTGCGATTCCGAATTAAACAGCCCCGATTTTGAATGGGTTGTTGAAAATGTTTATACTCTTGGCAAATATAAAGAACGTATAAGCAATAATGCATCTGATAACATTTTGTCGTTTAATATTGACAAAGCGGATGACTTGCTTGATGTAAGAGACTATGCTTTTAACAATACTTTGATTATTATGGCCAGTGATGGTGATTTTTCGTACGAAGAAGAATTATTTGCAAAAGAATTAGCTAAAAAATTAAAATATAATCCTTCAAAAATTAACTCTGCAATTGAC
>CAZJYL010000153.1:0-6032 GCA_964550265.1 uncultured Bacteroidaceae bacterium | reverse complement strand
CAACTGGTGGTAATTTTACAATTACTGACGGGAGAGCAACAACAATAAGTAATTCTAAAAACGGAGATGTTGCATATACAGACACATTAAAAGGGAAAGATTTTATTGAGTTTTTGAGAGAACGACTAATTTTACTAAAAGAATTATTGTCAGAACAAGGTTCTATATACTTGCATATAGATTACAAAATAGGGCATTATGTAAAGGTTATGATGGATGATGTTTTTGGGATAGAGAATTTCAAAAACGATATTACAAGGGTAAAATGTAATCCTAAAAACTTTGATAGAATTGGCTATGGAAACATGAAAGATTTAATTTTATTCTATACAAAGACTACGACCCCAATTTGGAATGAGCCGAGAGAAAAATATTCAGAAAAAGATTTTGAAAAACTTTTTCCTAAAAAAGACAAACAAGGCAGAAGATATACAACTGTACCAATACACGCACCAGGTGAAACGAAAAGCGGAAAATCAAGTCAATCTTTTAAAGGAATATTACCTCCCAAAGGAAGACACTGGAGAGTTGATGTGAAAACATTGGAACAATGGGACAAAGATGGGTTAATAGAATGGTCATCAACGGGAAATCCTAGAAAAATTATTTTTGCAGACGAGCGAGAAGGAAAACGAGTACAAGATATTTGGGAATATAAAGACCCACAATATCCAACCTATCCAACAGAAAAAAATCCAGACTTATTAGATTTTATAATTAAAACTTCCTCGAATAATGAGAGTATTGTCTTGGATTGTTTTTGTGGTTCAGGAACAACATTAAAGTCAGCCCAAACTAATAACAGAAAATGGATTGGAATTGACCAATCTGAACATGCAATTAAAGCCACAAAGGAGAAACTTGAAACAGTTGAAGGAGACCTTTTTACTGCTAAACCTGATTACGAATTTATCGAACTGACTGAAACGATGCCCAGTTGCCAACAAAGGCTAAATGAAAGCAAGCCGGAAGTGCTTAATACGAGTGAAGTTAATCAAATCAACATTGTTGCAAAATGACATATTAGTGTTTTAAATTGCCCGCCACCTTTTAGTCTTATTTATTTAAGTAAACTTGTAATTGAAAATAATTTTATAATTATTTGCTTTCCTTATTGGTTTTTTTTGATGATGATTTGGAAGTGGTTTTACTTTTTGATTTGGTGTTATTCTTTTTAGTTTCGTCTTTCTTTTTTGCTGATTGCATAGTGTTGCTGCGTTTTACTTTTGTTTTGTCATTTACGCTGATCTTTATCATTTTTACGTCATCAGCGGTTTTGGACTTTTCTTTTTGCTGCAAATCGGGTGGGGAATTCAAAAATGAATGTTTGCTCAATCGCAGCATAAAGTCGCTTAGCACGTTCATATAGTTAATATAGGCATCGTATGGAGTGCCATATGGATTAAAATATTTATGCACATCGCCATCGGCAAACCACTTTGTGCACATGTAGTAGAAATGGTCGCTCGTTTGAAGTTTTTGCCAGTCGTCATGCAATTTATAAAGTTCTTCGAAGCTGATTTTTGGCATAAACCCGCTTTCTGTCGCCTCCGATTCAATTTGGCGTGCATATTCCATCACAAATTTCATTTTTTCGGACAGACTGTACAAAGTATCGAAAGCATCATCTTGCAAAACATTTCCAAGCCATGCGGTTAAATCACGTTCTTCGACGGCCCACGAAATGGGAAACGGCACATGAACCGGAGCTACCGGCTGTAGCAAATATCCAAGTTCCGAAGGGGTATTAAATGAAAAGTTGCTATTGGCAAAAACTGCTTGTGGCAAAGCTCTCATAAAATCAAAAATTCCCGTTTCGGGCCACTGGTGTTCGCCAAATGTTTCATAATCCATAAATAAATTCACCACTTCCTCACGTGCATCAATCTGATTGAGCCAGTCTACAATTTTTTCGGCAGTAAGCGGCCAGCCCTCCCAGCTTTGTTGAGAAAACCTGAAAGCAATGTCATCGCTTAAACGAAAATTTTTCAATAATAATTTCAAACGCGGATTTTGTGCATTGCAATACATATAGTTAGGGCTTTTCCACCCTAATACGTGTTTTGCTCCTTCGGTAAGCATTACATCAAAGCCCATTCTATATACCATGTCCCCAATATCGTTTGAATAAATCAATTCGGTATTTCTAAAAGTAGTGCTCTGATATCCTATTAAATCATTAAGAAGTTTTTGCTGACGCTTAACCTGATTAATAAATTCCTGCTCGTCGCGTAGTGCTGACAGTGAATGGCTGTATGTTTCGGCAATAAACTCCACGCAGCCTGTTTCGGCAAGGGCTTTAAAACTGCTGATTACTTCAGGTGTGTATTTTTGAAATTGTTCAAGTGCAACTCCCGATATGGAAAAAGAAACCTTGAATTGTTGTCCGAATTCTTTTATTAAATCCAGGAGCAGCCGGTTCATTGGCAAATAGCATTTATCTGCCACTCTGCGCAATATATACCGGTTCTGATAATCGTCGAAATAATGATGATTATTGCCAATTTCGAAAAACCTATACGTGCGTAATCTAAATGGCTGATGAACCTGAAAATAGAAACATATTGATCTCATACACACCTCCTAAACTAAATGCTTATAAACATTAATGACAGATGCAGCCGCATTATCCCATTTTAAATCATCAACTTCGTTTCGCCCGTATCTCGAAAACATGCGCGAAAGAGCAGGATAGTTCAATAAACCGTAAATGCTGTCGGCCATTGCATCAACATCCCAGAAGTCAATTTTTAGCGCATGGAGCAATACTTCGGACACACCCGATTGACGGGAAATTACCACAGGCACGCTGCTACGCATGGCTTCGAGCGGCGAAATACCAAACGGCTCCGAAACGCTTGGCATTACATATACATCGCTGTACGAAAACATGCGGTCAACATCATTTCCTTTTAAAAATCCCGTAAAATGAAATTTATGCCCCATCCTGTATTTTGATACCATTCGGACAATGCGCGGCAACATATCGCCCGAACCGGCCATCACAAATCTGACGTTTTCGTCTTTGCTAAATACTTTTCTTGCAGCTTCAACAAAATAGTCAGGACCTTTTTGAAAAGTAATTCTGCCAAGAAAGGTAACAACTTTTTCAGGAAAGGGTTTTTCTATTTTCTCTATGGCCGGAGCCTGAAAAGCATCGGCACCGTTATATACCGTAAATACTTTGTCGGGGTTAATGCCGTAGCGTTCTATAACTATGTTTCTTGTCAAATTGGAAACCGTAATTACCCTATCGGCATTAAGCATACCTTCGCGCTCCAAATCATAAACCCTTTGATTTACGTTTTCGCCGGAACGGTCAAATTCAGTCGCATGAACATGAACAACCAGTGGCTTTCCGCTTACCTTTTTGGCAGCAATTCCTGCCGGATAAGTCAGCCAGTCGTGAGCATGAATAACATCGAATTGATTAGAAGCAGCTATTCCGCTGGCAATAAGAGCATAGCGCGACACCTCAAACATTAAATCTTTTCCGTAAGTGCCGCTGAAAGTATATCGGTGAGAAAAAATACTGTTGTTGTGAAATTCTTCCTTAAGTTTTTTAATATGCGTTCTGGAATATTCTACAGGGCCTACGTATGGGATGATGTCTGATGCCACCGTCATGTATTGAATACGTTTCCAGAACTCGCTGTATTCCGACTTTTCCAGATCCACTTCTATATCCGAAGCATTTAAGAGATTCACCATGCTTGTGTCTTCGTCGCCATAAGCACGGGGTACTACAAAAAGCACATCGGTATTCATCCGGGCAAGCGAACGGGTAAGCCCGAAACAAGCAGTACCCAGACCCCCTGTTATATGCGGAGGAAACTCCCACCCAAACATCAACACTCTCATATTTCGCTGCTGTATTTGTCGATTAACCATTTTATGCGTATAATTTCAGATACGCTCCACGCCTGCGAAATAGTTCCTCCTGCCTTATGTGGCGGATCGCCGCTATATACTTCGCTTATACTGCCCAATCCGTGTTCGAACATTGTGGGCTCCATGTTGTCGTATAAAGGTCTTACATGTTCCAGACCATCTTTGCCGTAGATTTTAAGAAATCCTTCGGCATAATGACTTAAAAGCCATGGCCACACCGTTCCCTGATGATATGCCAAATCGCGTTCTTTTATTGAACCTTCGTAATTTCCGATATATTTTGAATCGATAGGACTTAATGTACGCAATCCCCTTGGCGTAAGCAATTCGTGATGAATTTTTTCAAGAATAAGTTGTCTGATTTTTTCACTTATCGGGCTGTATGGCAGCGAAGTTGCAAAAACCATATTTGGTCTGATGCTCCAGTCTTTGAAATCGCCATCAACATAGTCGGCAAGATATCCTTTTTCCTTTGACCAGAATGTATCCTTAAAAGAAATTGGGATTTTTTCGGCAACTGCTTTCCAGTTAACAATAAAGTTTTCGTCGTTGCTTTTTTCGGCCAGTTGCATCGAAAACATAATGGCGTTATACCATAAAGCATTTATTTCTACTGCCATGCCTCCGCGCTGGGTAACGGGTTTTCCGTCAACAATGGCATCCATCCACGTCAGTGCCTTGCCGGGAGAAATAGCATATAGCAAGCCGTTTGGCTTCATATAAATGCCATTAATTTTGCCGTTGCGCAATCCGCCAAGAATAATTTTCATGGTAGGACCATAATCTTCCCACACATTTTTTTCGCTTGCTCCGGCCATTATGACGTATTGCTGCAAAGCCCAGAACAGCCACAAAGGCGCATCTATGGAATTAAAGGCAGCATCTTTGCCCGAACCTACATTTGGAAGCAGGGGACCATTCATATCCATGATAAGCGAATCCACCGCCGATTTAAAAGTAATATCCATTCCCCTTGTAAGGGTAAGGCCCGGAAGAGAAATTAAAGTATCGCGCCCCCAGCGGCCAAACCATGGATAACCGGCAATTATTTCCGTGTTTTTGTCCCGGGTAATAATAAACTGGTTTGCCGAATTATTCAGGCAATTCCAGTAGCTGCTGCGGGGAGTACGTTTATTCAGCTCTCTGGTGAAAGTACGCGCCAGATTTTTGGGTTCGGTCTCGCTTGTGCCAACCGAAACAATAAAAGGTGTGCCTTTTACCAGATCAATTTCGAAATATCCTGGTGTAAATAAATCTTCATGTCCGTCGTATCCTCTTTCCAAATCCTTGGGATATTCAAAATTATAATACCAGTCGGGAACATGAACATAACCGGCATCGCGCGAAAACTGAAAATGCAAGTAACTGTAGCCCCTGTACATTCGGGTTTTTATTCCGCCGTTTATAACGGAATATTTACGATCGACAAATTCGTTTGCTTTGCTCAGGTTGTGCCGCTGACGATACGCCATAAAAGGACGTAAACGCAGTTTTGTGGTACTGTGCGCATCTATTAATGTATAGCGTATCAAAATCCGGTCGTCAACACCAAACAGCATTTCTTTTTTCAACAAAACACCTCCTACCTGATATGTCAGGGCTATGGTTGGTTCGGAATCGAAATCCACCAGATATTTGTGCCCCTTTGGTGACCATGTTCCGGGGTAGCGATGAACTGACAGGTTAAATTCAGTGTCGTGTTGAATTATACTTTCGTCCAGACAAGAGAGTAATACATGCAATTCATTGTCAATGGCAGGTTGTGGACATACCAGTAAGCCATGATACTTTCTGGTATTGCAGCCTATCAGTGTTGTTGAAGCATAAGCGCCGGCTCTGTTGGTACGTAATATTTCTTTGTCTAAAACGTATTCAAGATTTACCAACTGCCTTTTGTCGAATTGTATATACCCCATATTAAGCTTTCGTGTTTGCTTTTTGTTAATTAGTTTGCAAAATTAATCAATTTCTTTCATAAAATCAAAATATAATTAAGGGTTGGAAACCCTTATTAAAATTAATTATAGTCTGAATAAATACGTGATTAAAATTCTTAATATTCTTTTCGCCCTAGAGCCGGACGAGCTTACTTTTCTTTTTCATCGCCAAAAGAAAAGTAACAAAAGAAAAGCTAGTCGCCT
>CAZJYL010000152.1:0-6110 GCA_964550265.1 uncultured Bacteroidaceae bacterium | reverse complement strand
GCTTAATGTTTTCGCGTATAGTAATGTATTTAAATTTTTGAGGTTTTTTCCATTTAAAAATTATTTCTGCTTCTTTTACCCCGTCATCAGTTGCCCAATAAGAATATCTACTTGAATCTATTAGATTTTTAACTCCAAATTGTTTTTTATTTTTGCCTCTAATATTACTTGCAGTTATTTTTGCATAACATGCCAGATTGTTTTCAAATGTCTTTTGCAGCCAATTACCAAAACGGGTTAACGTGTCAATGTCATTTTGATGTAAGCGCCCACTAATATCAGGTGCCAACCCTAAATCCAGGCATTGTCCACGGCCAACAGAACTTAAATAAATTTCTTTAAGTTTAGCCACAGATTTAATATTGTTGTTTTCCTCCTCATGATAAAACCATCCCTGCCGCAACGGAACGTCGCATTCTCCCGGCATCCAGAAATCTCCATTTCTGTGCCCGTTAATTCCTTCCTGATATCTTGTATCTCCCGGAACAGGCCTGTTTTCATCTATGCTGCCATGGGGCGTATAAGTTGCCCAGCATGTTTCTCCTGCTATTCCTTTTTCGTTACCAATCCATCTTACATCCAAACCGGCATCGCTGAAAATACAGGCATTAGGTTGTAATTTTCGCGTTATAGCCCATGTTGTATCCCAGCCATAATAAGTAGTTCTGTCAATATTTCTCAACTCTCTTGCACCGCCATAAAAGCCGTCGCCGCCATTAGCTCCGTCATGCCATGAAATAAAAAGCTCGCCATAATTAGTGTATATTTCCTTTAGCTGCTCTCTGTAAATATCTACGTATTTTTTGCTTCCATAATATTGGTTATTTCTATCCCATGGAGACACATAAACACCAAATTTCATGTTTAAACTGTCACAAGCTTTTCTAAACTCAAGCACCATATCTCCCAATCCATTTTGCCAAGGACTTTTCGATATGTTGTAGTCTGTTGAGTTAGTTGGCCACAAGCAAAATCCATCATGGTGCTTACAAACAAAAACTACTCCTTTCATTCCACCGGCTTTTGCTCCGGCTACAATTTGCAATGCATTAAAGTCAGAAGGGTTAAATATTTCAGGATCGGCATCACCATAACCCCATTCTTTGTTTTCAAAAGTAGTCGGTGTGAAATGTATTATTGCATAAAATTCTGTTTCGTGCCAACGTAATTGCCTTTCTGATGGAATTGGTCCGTATGACTTAGGCTCGCTACTATTTTGAGATATGCTACTTCCATATAACGTTATCAATAAAATCAGAATAAGAGTCTTTTTCATTAAATGTCATTTTATGTTTATGCAAAATTATAAATATGTTTTATTAAAAGTCATAGCAGTTGTTATTAATAGCAATTCTGATTTTTAATGAAATTTCCTTTATTTACTAAAATTTGTAATTTTGTATATGGACGAAAATAAAGTTTCAAAATTATATTACTCAATCGGTGAGATAACCAGACGATACGATATTCGTCCTTCAACACTTCATTTTTGGGAAAAGCAATTCCCTGAACTAAAACCAAAAAGAAATAAAAAAGGTAATCGCTTTTACACCGAAGACGATTTACGTTTACTTGAGATGATTTATTACTTAACCAAAATAAAAGGCTACACATTGAAAGGTGCACGTGAAAAAATAAAATCAGACAGAAAAGCCATAGAACGCAATGCCGTTATTGCATCAACATTGATAAATATTAAATCATTCTTGTCAGAATTAAATGATTCTTTCAGTAAATGATATTTAAATTGGATTTAATAAGCAGCATCTATTTATAACCTGCTTCGCTTCTCCAATCGGTATAATAAATTATTAAATCTGCCTCACTTTTCCATTCGGTAAAATAAATTTTCCAATCGGCTTCGCTTTTCCATTCGGTAAAATACCAAAATCCCGATTCGGGAGAGGCTTCGCTTTTCCAATCAGTTACATATACAAACATGTCGGCTTCGCTTTTCCATTCGGTTACATAAACCTTTTTGTCGGCTTCGCTTTTCCATTCGGTTACATATACTTTTTGCGCATTTAAAAAACCAAATGTAAGCAACATGGTGATAATTAATAACATTGTTTTCATGGCTCGTTTTTTTGTTAAAAAAGCAATTATTATACCATAAAAAAACACGATATAATATCGTGTTTTTTGTTATTAAGATAAAAATTTTACTCTAATGTTTATCCACTACATCATAAAGGGATAACGAAAATCTGTTGCAGGCAAATATGTTTCTTTTATTGTTCTTGGACTGGTCCAACGTAAAAGATTTAAGCTGCCACCCGCTTTATCGTTAGTACCCGAAGCACGTGCACCACCAAAAGGCTGTAAACCAACCATAGCGCCTGTAGGCTTATCGTTGACATAAAAATTACCTGCAGCATTTTTAAGTTTTTCACTTATATAAGCAGCAGCAACTCTGTCACGTGCAAATACGGCGCCGGTAAGAGCGTACGGAGAAGTTTGATCACACAATTCTATTGCCTGTTCAAGGTCATTATCGTCATAAACATAAATTGTCATAACAGGTCCAAATATCTCCTCTTCCATTGTTTTGAATTTCGGATTGGTAGTTTCAATAATGGTAGGTTCAATAAAATAACCTTTTGATTTATCGCCATTACCACCGGCGAGTATTTTTGCATCGGGAGAATTTTTGGCATGATCAATATAACTCATGATATTATTGAAAGAGTTTTCGTCAATAACAGCATTAACGAAATTTTTGAAATCTCTAACATCGCCAACTGATATTTCGGAAACCATTTGCAATAATAATTCTTTAATTTTCGGCCATAAAGACTTGGGTATATATCCTCTTGAGGCTGCAGAACATTTTTGGCCCTGGAATTCAAAAGCGCCACGAATAATTGCAACTGCAACTTCCAATTCATTGGCTGATGGATGAACAAAAACAAAGTCTTTGCCGCCGGTTTCGCCAACTATACGTGGATACGATCTGTAAGTGCTTAAATTTTCACTAATTGAACGCCAAATTGAGTTAAAGGTTTCGTTTGAACCGGTAAAGTGAACTCCGGCAAATTCTTTTTGACCAAAAGCTACTTTTCCAATAACGGAACCGCTGCCAGGTAAAAAGTTTATTACACCATCAGGTAAACCGGCTTCCATAAATATTTTCATTAAATAATAATTGGAAAATATAGATGTTGTAGCAGGTTTCCATACAGTGGTATTGCCCATTAAAACAGGCGACATATTCAAATTAGAAGCAATGGCAGTAAAATTAAACGGGGAAACAGTAAACACAAAACCTTCAAGTGCACGGTATTCCATTTTGTTTAATTGGTTGAAACCTGATTTTGGTTGCTCGTTGTAAATTTTTGACGCAAAAAATGCATTATATCTCAAAAAATCAATGGTTTCACAAGCTGCATCAATCTCAGCCTGAAAAGCATTTTTACCCTGCCCCAACATAGTTGATGCATTAATTAATGGGCGATACTTGGTTGCAAGTAATTCAGCAGCTTTTAATAAAATGGCTGAACGAACTGTCCAATCAGTGTCTGCCCATAGTTTTTGAGCTTTTATTGCAGCCTTAGCTGCCATTTCAACCTCTTTTTCAGTAGCCATGTGATAAGTGGCAAGTACATGACCATGGTCGTGAGGCATAACAACTTTGCCTAGTTTTCCGGTTTTAACTTCTTTACCATCAATAATCAATGGTATCTCTATTTGAGTAGATTCAAGTCTTTTGAGCTCTTTGGTAAGTAGTTCGCGTTCCGGACTGTTTGGAGCGTAATTTAAAGTTACCTCATTTTGCGGGTTCTCAAAATTGAAAATGGCATTATTCATACTTTTCTATTTTAAATTTGTTAACTGTATCGATATGAAATTTTACTCATATCGGGTGCAAATTTACCCTTTTCTAACAAGAATAATAAAAGAAAAAAGTCATGTGACACCTTGTTATTTATCAATAAAATGAAAAGATAAGAATGTAAAATGTGACAAATTGACACTGAAAGGCTGTTGGCACATAGTTTGTCAAGGCGCAAAAAACTAAATTATGCAAAAAGGAAGTATAAATGTTCAGACGGGAAATATTTTCCCTATTATCAAGAAATTTTTGTATTCGGAACACGAGATTTTTCTTCGTGAATTAGTGTCGAACGCTGTTGATGCAACAACAAAACTGAAAAAACTTGTTTCTTTGGGAAAAACCGATGTGGAATTAGGTGATTTAACCATTCAAATTATATTGGACTCCAAAAAGAAGACGTTGAAAATAATTGACCGAGGAATAGGAATGACAGAGGAAGAAGTTCATAAATACATAAACGAAATTGCATTTAGCGGAGCTGAAGATTTTGTAAAGCAATATATTGGCAAAGATGAGAAAGAAATTAGCGGCATTATCGGTCATTTTGGCTTAGGGTTTTACTCTTCGTTTATGGTTGCCGACAAGGTGCAAATTGACTCACTTAGTTATCAGGAAAATGCGAAAGCAGTAAGATGGGAATGCGATGGTTCACCTGAATACACTATGTCAGCCTCAAAAAAGGAAGAACGAGGTACCGAAATCACCCTTCATTTTTCCGAAGACTCTCTTGAATTTAACGATGAGTACAGAATACTTGAAATGCTTAAAAAATTCTGTCGTTTTCTTCCCTACCCCATTCAATTTGGATTTGAAAAAATCTCCGAACCTGTTGAAGGCGAAAAAGATAAAGATGGCAACCAAAAATACAAAGAAGTTGAAAGACCAAGAATCATTAACAACCCTGATCCTTTATGGAAAAAATCTCCAAATGAATTAAAAGAAGACGACTATAAAGCATTTTACAAAGAATTATACCCTTATACTTTTGATGAGCCTTTATTCAATATTCATATTAATGTAGATTATCCGTTTAACTTAACCGGCATTTTATATTTTCCCAAACTAAAGAAAAATTTAGAGGTACAGAGAAACAAAATACAATTGTATTGTAATCAGGTATTTGTAACCGACAATGTGGAAAATATTGTTCCTGACTTTTTAACATTACTTCATGGTGTAATTGATTCGCCAGATATACCATTAAATGTTAGTCGTAGTTATTTGCAAGGAGACCCCAATGTAAAAAAAATCAGCAGTCATATCACAAAAAAAGTTGCTGACAAATTGGATGAACTTTTCAAAAACAATAGGGAAGATTATGAGAAAAAATGGGATGATATCAGGGTTTTTATTCGTTATGGTATAATTACTACTGAGGCATTTGCAGAACGTGCCGAAAAATTTGCACTAATTAAAGACACTGAAGATAAATACTTCACATTGGATGAGTATAAAGAAAAAGTAAAAAATACTCAAACAGATAAGGATGGGAAATTGGTATTGCTTTACACAACCGATAAAGAAGAACAGCATACTTATATTTCGGCTGCTCAGGCAAAAGGCTATTCTGTTCTTGAATTAGACTCTGTTATAGATATTCATTTCATCGATTTTCTGGAACGGAAAAATGATAAGTTGGTTTTCAAACGCGTAGATGCCGATTTAACTGAAAAATTAATTAATAAAAATACAGAAAGCATTACCAGTAAATTAAATGAAGAAGAAACCAAAAAAGTTGAAGAACTTTTTAAAAATGCTTTACCTTCCGAAGTGCAGATTTTAATAAAAGTTGAAGCGTCCGACCATGATTCGGCACCTATAAGCATGATGCAACCTGAATTTATGCGCCGTATGGGCGATATGTCGCAACTTGGCGGAATGGACTATATATCCGGTATGGGCAGAAGCTATACTTTAATAGTAAATTCTAATAATTCAATAATTACCGATTTAGTTGATTCCTCTGACGAAGAAAAAAATAAAAATATCATAAATCAATTAATCGACCTTGCATTATTGTCTCAAGGCTTATTAAAAGGTGAGAAACTTTCTAAATTTATTAATCGAAGCATTGATATTATAAAATAAATTCTTAATTTTACTCTTTAAACAATATTTAAACATGGAAAATTCAACTCAGATTTTACCGGGAGGTTCGCAGCCAAACCGCAGTAATCCCAAGCCTAAAACAGGATGTCTTGGGTCAACCATGATTGTTATTTTAATATTAATCATTTTACTCCCTATCGCTATATGGATGTGGCGAGCATATAAC
>CAZJYL010000151.1:0-6121 GCA_964550265.1 uncultured Bacteroidaceae bacterium | reverse complement strand
TTCGATAGATCCAATAAAAAACAATATAAAAATCAAATATTTCATGATACAAAGTATTTTATTTAAAACAAATTTATTAAAAAGGCAAAAGCATTAATTTTCTAAAAACACATATTGTTAACAACGTAATGTTAAGTAAATGAAAACTTATTGTTAAAAGCCTTTGGCTGATTACAGAAAAAAATAATATTTATAATTTGTATCTTTGTTTTATCAAATAATGCAATAATGAAATTACGTTTTGTTTATACTCCAAAGCCCAGGCAATTTTCATATAAACCTCAGTTTTATAATCCTGAAGAAGAAGAAAGAAAAGTCAGTACAGCTGATGGAACTGGGAAAATGGTTCAGGATGTTTATCGCAGATATCGTAGAGATGCTGAACGTCGCAAGAAAAGGCAAAAACAAAGTTTACTTATTTCATTAGCCATTATACTTATACTGTTGTATTTCATTTTTTTCTAAAGTATTTATGTCCAATATCATTAAGCTTTTACCGGAATCGGTTGCAAATCAGATAGCAGCCGGTGAAGTGGTTCAGCGTCCGGCTTCTGTTGTTAAAGAATTACTTGAGAATGCAGTTGATTCAGGAGCAACCCAAATTGATTTGGTGGTTGTTGATTCGGGCAAAACGCTTGTTCAGGTTATCGATAATGGTAAAGGTATGAGTGTTGCCGATGCCAGAATAGCTTTTGAGCGGCATGCAACATCCAAAATCAGTCGTGCAGAAGATTTATTTTCAATCCGTTCTTTTGGTTTTCGTGGTGAAGCTTTGGCCTCAATTGCATCTGTTGCCCGAGTCGAAATGAAAACCAGAGAAAAAGAATCGGATGTAGGTGTTAATATCAAAATAGAAGGCTCTAAATTTATTTCTCAGGAAATTTGTGCAGCACCACAAGGAACTAATATTCAGGTAAAAGATTTGTTTTTTAATATTCCGGCACGAAGACAATTTTTAAAAAGTGATAATGCCGAAATGCATCATATTTGGGATGAATTTAATCGTGTAGCCATTCCAAATCATGAAATACAATTTCGCGTTTTTAGCGGAACAAGGCTTCTTTCAACTCATGAACAATCAAATTTACAACAACGCATAGTGTCTCTTTTTGGGAAACAATACCAGCAGCGCCTGATTCCTATTGCACAAGATACACAGTATGTTTGCATCAAAGGTGTTGTAATTAGACCAGAGTTCAGCAAAAAAACCAGAGGAGAGCAGTTTTTGTTTGTAAACAATCGTTATATCCGAAGCAATTATATTAATTCTGCCATAAAAAATGCATATCAAGGGTTAATACCCGCCGATTCATTTCCGGGGTATTTCATTTTTATAGAAATTGACCCATCGGAAATAGACATCAATATTCATCCTACCAAAACCGAAATCAAATTCAGGGATGAACGAATGGTTGCTTCAATTATTACAAGTAGTGTCAGAAAGGCTTTGGGGACAGGCAATGCCATGCCGTCCATTGATTTTGAGGTTGACCAGACTTTGGATTTGTCCTTGCAACCTGACAGGGAAGTCAAAATTCCGCAAATTAAAGTTAATCCCGATTTCAACCCATTCAAAAAAACATCATCTCATCAGATAGAATGCAATAGCCGAGAGCGTTCACGTATTCATTGGGAAGGTAATGTTACAGCCTTATCCGACATTAGTAATGATAATGCCAAAAATCAGTTAGGCGATAATGAGTTTTCGGGTTCAGACGAAAAATACATTCAGGTGGGCAGACGCTTTGTCGTAAGCAACGTGAAATCGGGTATTTTGCTTGTAGATCAGCATCAGGCCGGCATGCGCATTGTGTTTGATGAGCTTATTAATTCAGAGCGCAAAGAATCCAAAAATGCAAAATTGCTTATGTTTCCCGAAAACATATCGTTTAGCCCGTCTGATTGTGAACTTATGGCCGCTATTACTGATGAGTTAAATAAATGCGGATTTGTCATTTCGCAATTGGGAATTGACATGTTTAGTGTCAGTGCTGTTCCCGACGATATTGACATGAACGGAATGAACGTGAAAGAATTGTTGGAGAGCGTGCTCGAAGATTATAAATCTGCCGGCACATTGCGTGTTAACAGGCGTGAGGCTGTCATTTTGGCAATGGCAAGAAAATTGTCGGTGCGACACGGACAATTTTTAAACAGCGAAATGATGAAACTAATGATATCAAAATTATTTGCTTCTTCCAATCCTGAAGTTTCTCCAGAAGGAAAAAGTATTTTTACTATTGTATCGGTTGATGAACTTGCAAAATTGCTTAACAAAAACAATTAACTAAATGAATGATTACTATCGCCCGGGTGGGTTTACAATGATGCCGCAGGCAGTTAAAAACCTGCTTATAATAAACGTATTGTTTTTTATAGCAACAGGAATTTTGCAGGACAGAAACATTGATTTGTATCAACTACTCGGACTTAGCTGGATTGAATCTGCCAATTTCAGACCATGGCAGTTCATTACATACATGTTTATGCATGCCGATTTTTCGCATCTCTTCTTCAATATGTTTGCATTGTGGATGTTTGGATATCTGATTGAGAACTTCTGGGGTGCAAAACGTTTTCTTACGTTTTATTTTATCACCGGAATTGGTGCTGCTTTAGTTCAGTTAGGGATTAATTATTTTGAAATTAGTCATCTGAAAGGCTTACTTGAGGTTTATGCTTCAAATCCCAATATTGCAGACTTTAGAAATATTGTTCAGGATTATTTTGCAACAAGAGAAAATGTTGAAATAGGCAATAACTTACTTAGGGAATGGAGCATGAATCCTAACGACTCTGTATGTATTGGCAAAAGTTTGGAACAATTGAGAATAATGCTTGAGGGAAGAATGGCAATACCTATGGCAGGTGCGTCGGGTGCCGTTTTTGGCATATTGCTGGCTTTCGGCATGATGTTTCCCAATCAAAGAATTTATGTTTATTTCCTGTTTCCGATTAAAGCAAAATACTTTGTTATTTTATATGGTGCCGTAGAATTTTTCTTTGGTATTTCCGGTGCACAAAGTGGGGTGGCGCATTTTGCACACCTTGGCGGAATGTTGTTTGGTTTTATTCTAATAATGTATTGGCGCAACAAATATAAATTCAGAAGAAAATAATGTTTTATCGGAATTATAATCAAAGAGGGGGCTTAAACCGTTTTTTTTCATTTTTATTTTCCGGAAATGTTGTTTCCTATTTGATTTTAATAAACTTGTTTGTTTATTTTATTTCAATACTAAATAATTTATACGATTATCTTTTTAATATTAAAAGTGCATTTCAGATTAATCTTAATGCAATAACGTTTCATCTTGCACTTCCGGCTGATTTAACTCAGCTTTCTGCAAGGCCATGGACATTGTTGACGTCTATGTTTGTGCATGCGTCATTCTGGCATTTTTTGCTAAATATGCTAATGCTATATTTCAGCGGTATTATTTTTTTAACTGCTTTAAATAAACAAAAATTGTGGTTTGCATATATTTTTGGAGGCTTATTGGGTTCTGTTGCTTTTGTTTTATCATATAATTATTTCCCCGTCTTCGAAAATATTATTGATATAAGCTATGCCTTAGGTGCCAGTGCTGCCATTATGGGCGTGCTTTTTACCATTGCATCATATTCTCCGAATATGTCATTGCGCCTTTTATTTTTCGGACAGCTTCAGTTGAAATATTTAGCATTAATTTTTGTGTTAATTGATTTACTAAGTATGACCTCTTCAAATCAGGGCGGACATATTGCTCACTTGGGCGGTGCATTGTTTGGTGTTTCATACGGCTTATTGCTAAAAAGTAAGTTTAAAATACGTTTAGGCTCCTTGCCAAAGCGTAAGCCGTGTATGAAAGCAAAATACAACAGAACTCCAATATCCGATGAAGAATATCTTAATCGCAAAGCTGATGATAATAAAAGGATTGATGCTATTCTTGACAAAATATCAAAAGGTGGATATAATTCTTTATCAAAAGAAGAAAAAGATTTTCTTTTCAATCAGGGAAAAAATAAAACGTCAAGTTTCATTATTTAAACTAAGGCATTGGTTTATTATATGTCTTATTAAGAATTTTCTTTTATTTTTGTATAAAATCAATAATCATGGGAAGAATACTTATTATCGGTGCCGGTGGTGTTGGAACGGTAGTAGCACACAAATGCGCCCAATTGTCGGGAGTGTTTACGGAAATTATGTTGGCCAGCCGCACAAAATCGAAATGTGATGCCATTGCCGAAAAAATTGGTTCGAATCGTATTCGCACTGCTGCTATAGATGCTGATGATGTTGAAGCTTTAACAAAACTACTTAATGAATATAAACCGGAACTTGTTATTAATGTAGCATTGCCGTATCAGGACCTGCATATCATGGATGCATGTTTAAATGCAGGGGTGAATTATCTTGATACTGCAAATTACGAACCTATCGATCAGGCAAAATTTGAATATAGCTGGCAATGGGCTTATCAAGACCGGTTTAAAAATGCCGGATTAACTGCTATTTTGGGTTGTGGCTTTGACCCCGGTGTAACAAGTATTTTCACGGCATATGCAAAAAAACATTATTTCGACGAAATGCATTATCTCGACATTGTTGACTGTAATGCCGGTGACCATGGAAAGTATTTTGCAACAAACTTTAATCCGGAAATAAACATACGTGAAATTACCCAAAATGGAATGTTTTGGGAAAACGGAAAATGGGTTGAGACCAAGCCATTGGAAATTCATAAGCCGATAGAATATCCAAATATAGGACCACGTGAATCTTACTTAATGTATCATGAAGAATTGGAATCGCTGGTAAAGAATTTCCCGCTTTTAAAACGTGCCAGATTCTGGATGACCTTTGGACAACGTTATATCACTGCACTCGAAGTATTGCAGGAGGTTGGCCTTACATCAATCAAACCAGTAAAATATCAGGGATTTGAAATAGTACCGCTTCAGTTTCTAAAGGCATTATTGCCTGATCCCGGCAGTCTGGGAGTTAATTACAAAGGCGAAACCAGTATCGGTTGTCAGATTAGGGGCGTTAAAGACGGCAAGGAAAGAACTTATTACGTTTGGAATAATTGCAGCCACGAACAGGCATTTAAGGAAACAGGGGCTCAGGCTGTAAGTTATACAACAGGCGTTCCGGCAATGATAGGAGCTAAAATGTTTATCGAAGGCAAATGGGGCGGGGCGGGAGTATTCAATGTTGAACAATTTGATCCCGACCCATTCATGGATGACCTGAATAAATACGGTTTGCCATGGAACGAAGAAGTTGACAAGCCATTGCCTGTTGAAATATAATTAGAGGTTCATGTTTTGTTGTAATTTATAAAGTTTAATAAATGCTCAATTTGCATTTATTAAACTTTATGTCCGAATATTGTTTTATTAATTAAAAATTGTTTTGATGCATTCTGATATTCCAAGTCCCTGCTTTGTAATTGAAGAAAATAAGCTGTTGTCCAACCTGCTTTTAATGGAAAAAGTAAGAAAAGAGGCTGGTGTTGATATCCTTGTTGCATTAAAAGGGATGTCTTTCTGGCATTATTTCCCGTTAATTAAACAATATTTGAGTGGTGCCTGTGCGAGCTCGGTAAATGAAGCAAGATTGATAAATGAAGAAATGGGAGTAAAAGCCCATACGTATGCTCCCGCGTATTCCGAAAGTGATTTTGAGCAACTTTTATCATTAAGTCAAACTATTACATTCAATTCACTTAATCAGTGGGGAAAATATAAAAACAAAATGTTTCTGCATCCCGAGATTCATGCAGGTTTACGCATAAATCCGGGTTACTCGGAAATAGAAACCGACATTTATAATCCTGCTATTCCCGGTTCAAGACTTGGTATCCCTGTCGATAAAATGCCCACGGAATTACCCAATGGCATTTCAGGTTTGCATTTTCATGTTTTATGTGAGCAAGATTCTTATGTGCTGGAGCGGGTTTTAAAAGTTGTTGAAGAAAAATTCGGACATTTACTTAAACAGGCGCAGTGGCTCAATATGGGTGGTGGACATCATATTACACGTGCTGACTACGACCCGGAGCATTTAATAGCGCTGTTAAAAAATTTTAAATTAAAATTTCCTAATCTTAAAATCATATTGGAACCCGGT
>CAZJYL010000150.1:0-6217 GCA_964550265.1 uncultured Bacteroidaceae bacterium | reverse complement strand
TGTAAACTTTTTTCAGTCACATGTGTGTAGATTTCGGTGGTTTTACTGCTCTTATGTCCGAGAAGTTCCTGGATATATCTGAGATCGGTGCCCGATTCCAGTAAATGAGTGGCATAACGGTTTATTTGCGAACAAATATAAAACATTCGTATATTCAAAGTTTATAACATTAGTATATGCAAAACACATTTTTTGAAAAATGAGTATAACATACATAAAGACAGATTGTTAAGCGATGTAAAAATTTTTTAAAAAATTGCATATACGAATGTTTTGTTTACTTTTTATCAATAAAAAAGTAAAAGCCCGCCCGTTTCGAGAGCATAAAAAGAATTAAAAATTTATATTGAAAATTTATTCGGACAACAATGGAAAAATTAAGCCTTAACATTGCCTTTATTAAATCCGCGGAGCTTAATGGCGCTGATTAATTTTTTGGTACTTTCGGGAAATTGGCTTTTCATCATCCAGTCATAATACTGTGGTTCTTTTTGAAAAACTTCTTCTACCGACTGCCATTTGTATTTGCCTAGAGCAAATACTTCAACATTTTGTTCGTTATATATTATATGCCCGACCAAATCGGCATTACGGGTGGTTTTTGAAAATTTGCTCAAAGCCTCGATATCGTTAACTATGGGTTTTATCAATTCTCCGTTTTCGTCTTCTATTTCGGTATTTTCGTATTTTTCAAGCTGAGCTTTAAGAATTTCCCATGTAGCTCTTGTGTCGGCATCGGCCGAATGTGCGTTTTGAAGGGTTTTTCCGCAATAGAATTTATAAGCAGCTTTAAGATTGCGGGGTTCCATTTTGTGAAAAATTCCCATAACATCAACAAAACGCCGCCTGGAATAATCGAATTCTACACCACAGCGCAAAAATTCCTCAATAAGCAGGGGAACGTCGAATTTATTGCTGTTGTATCCAACAAGGTCGCTATTGCCAAGAAACTTTAATAAATCATGAGCTATATCCTTAAAATAGGGCTTATCCTTTACATCGTCATCACTAATTCCATGAATTAACGTTGTGCGGGGTGGGATAGGCATTCCGGGGTTTATCAAAGCATAATATTCATGTTCGCTTTCATCAGGATCAATGCGCAATACAAATATTTCGACTATTTTGTCAACGCCAACAACTACTCCCGTTGTTTCAACATCAAAAATTGCAATGGGCTTATTTAATTTTAATTTCATTTTGTTTCAGGAATTAATACCACATGTTCATTCTCAATATTAACATTGCTTTCGTCATCAGGAATGGTATATTGTTTTACAAGAGATTTATACCCCTTGCATTCAAAAGTAAATTCGTATGTACCGGGTTCAATTATCACAATATATTTTCCGGTGTTTTTGTTTGGTCGGTATAACCCTTGCAATTTGCTTGTTTTTAAATCTTTAACGCTTATGGTAATTTGAGGTGCGGTGGATGTTAGTTCGTGTAAATTAGCAATATTTGCCTGAAGTCCCGGTGCCACCGATTCTATCATTGCCGAGTCGGTTGAGGCAATTGCTTCTTTAATGGAATCGAGCTCTGCTTTGGCAATTTCCAATTGATTTTGCAATATATTATGTTTTTCCAGAACAGAAATGCTGTCCTGTGTCATTATCATGCCGCTTATAAAGCATTGTTTTGGCTTAACCGAATTAAATGTAACTCTGTAAATATCCTGTTGCCCGTAACCATCGGGTAAAACGGCAGAAATATAGGCATGTCGTCCCGAAGCGGTAAAAGAAATCGTGGTGTTGTCATCGGGAGTGTTGATGGGGTATCCCAGATTCACCGGTTTTGAAAAAGAGTTGTTGCTTTTATGGTAGGTACATTTAAAAATATCATAGCCCCCCATATTTTCGTGTCCTGTTGATGCAAAATAAAGAGTTTCTCCATCAGGAGCCATGTAGGGATAATCTTCGTCGTATTTGGTGTTTATATGCGGACCAAGGTTTATAGGCACGCCCCATTCGCCGTTTGGCAACTGCTGCGAATACCATAAATCCATTCCGCCAATCGAGCCTTCGCGGTTACTTGAAAATATAACCACCTTTTTGTCTTGACTCATTGTAACCCCGCTTTCGAATGACTTCTGATTTATATTTGCCCCAAAACTTTCGGGTCTTTTAAATGTTTTGCCATTGCCTTCGGAATAAAACACATCGCCGGCACCATATTCATTGTTAAATTGCAAAAACAAATAATTTCCGTCAGGAGTTAAGCCTACAACATCTTCGATAAGGTATGAATTTATTGTGGTTGATAAGGCTTTTGCTTTTTTCCATTCGGAATTAATTCGCTGGGCATAATACACATCAGCAGTAAGAAATCCGTCGTAATCCAGAAATCCGCCTATGTTTCCGTCTCTTTTTGATGAAAAAAGCAAATAACTTTCATCTTTGGGTATAAAAGGATTATAATCGGGGTAGGGGGTGTTTATTGCCGGACCGAGATTGTCGAAACTGACATCTATGGGGGTTTTCATCAATTTCTCGGCATGGTCACAAATTTCCAGCTGCCTTTTGGCCGAAATAGGATTTATGTCTTTAATTCCGGTGCCTATAAATTTTTTGAAAGCCTCCCTGGCATCATTGAATCTATATGCGCATTGATAGGCTCTCCCTAAATCGTACCATGCGTTTTGGTCAAATTTATCCTGCTTAACAACCCATTCGAGATAAGGAATAGCTTTGGTTTTGTCTATATTGGTATATAAATAGCACAATCCTATTTTATGGTTGTAGTCAACGTTTAGAGAATCTTTTGACCTGAGTACAAGATATTCGGCTAAAGCGTCTTTATAATTGTGATACTTAAAATATCCGTCGGCAGCCTTAACGGTACCCTCGGGAACGAATGTTTTGCCCGGCTGGGCATTAGTCGAATAAGACAATAAAAAGAAAATAATCAGCAAAAAAAAGACGCGCATCATCCTTAACTTATTTCAAAAAGGCTAAATTATAAAAATAATTCAATTAATTATTTACTGTTGAAAACTGCTAATAATCTGTCAAGTTTTTCTTTCGCCGATTTTCCGGCGGATTCGTCGTTCCCCTGCAATCTGATACTGAAATAGAATTTAATTTTGGGCTCGGTACCCGACGGACGAACGGTAATTTTGCATTCATCAGTGGTAAAGAATTGCAAAACATCAGACTTTGGCAAATTAATTTCCGTTGTTGTATTGTTTTTTAAATCAATGCTTTTGCCATGCAAATAATCTTTAATCATATACACGGCAGAGCCATCAATTTCGGCAGGAGGATTCTCCCTGAAATCCTTCATCATATTGGCTATTTCGGCTTGACCATCCATGCCTTTTTTGGTTATTGAAAGAAGGTCTTCGGCATAAAACCCATACTTGGCATAAATATCGTCGAGCAAACACAAAAGAGTTTTGTTTTGAGTTGCTGCCCATGCAGCAGCTTCGGCAATCATGCAACAAGCCATAACGGCATCTTTGTCCCTTACAAAATCGGCACCCAGATATCCGTAACTTTCTTCACCACCACCGATAAACTTTTCTTCACCTTCTTTTAACCGTATAATTTCGGCAATATATTTAAACCCGGTTAAAACCTCATACAACTTAATATTGTCAGCCTTAGCTATCGTGTTCAAAAGGTCGGTGGTAACAATAGTTTTAACCATCATTGGATTGGATGGCATTTTTCCGGTTTCTTTCAATCGCAGTATAGTATAATATGCAAGTATTGAAGCAGTTTGATTGCCATTTAATAAAACAATTTCTCCTTTTTTATTCCGTACGGCAACG
The DNA here is from genome assembly GCA_964550265.1 of uncultured Bacteroidaceae bacterium. Taxonomy (GTDB): domain Bacteria; phylum Bacteroidota; class Bacteroidia; order Bacteroidales; family DTU049; genus GWF2-43-63. The sequence goes on along the minus strand of CAZJYL010000150.1, from coordinate 2,445 downwards.
CCTACACGATCGGCATCGGGGTCTGTGGCCATAATTAGTGCTGCATTCTTTTGTTCCGCCCTGGCAATTGCCATGTCAAGAGCCTGCTTTTCTTCGGGGTTTGGCGATTTTACAGTAGGAAAGTTGCCATCGTTAATATCTTGTTCCTCAACATGAATAATGTTTTTGAAGCCTATTTTTTCAAGAGCTTTCGGAACCAGCGAAACACCTGTTCCGTGCAAGGGAGTAAACACTATAGGCAAATCGCTGTTTGTCTTTATGGCATCGGGCGAAAGAACATTTTGGGCAATTTTATTCAAATAAATATCGTCAATTTCTTTTCCAATATATGTAATCAATTCTTTGTTCGGCTCAAAAACAACGTCTGTTACTTGCTTTATTGCACGAACGGCATCTATAACATTTTTGTCGTGAGGTGGAACCAGTTGTCCGCCATCGTTCCAATAAACCTTATATCCGTTATATTCTTTTGGATTATGAGAAGCTGTGATTACAATTCCGGCCTGACATTTTAAATGGCGTACCGCAAACGACAGTTCGGGCGTAGGTCTTAAATCGTCAAACAAATAAACTTTTATGCCATTACCCGACAATACGTTTGCAGAAACCAAAGCAAAAAAACTGCTGTTGTTTCGGCAGTCATAAGCAATGGCAACCGATATTGAACTATCCGGAAAAGAAAGTTTCAAATAATTGGCCAATCCCTGGGTAGCAGCGCCAATGGTATATTTATTCATTCTGTTGGGGCCAATTCCCATAATTCCCCTTAAACCGCCCGTACCAAAGTCCAGTTCTCTGTAAAACGATTCCTGAAGTTCAGGGTCATTTTCGCGAATCATGCGCCTGATTTCATTCTTAGTGTCTTCGTCGTATTCGCCTTGCAACCATGAATTAATTCTTTCCTCAGTTTTCATACAAGTATAATTTTTGCTTATGCCATTTATTTATTTCATTATAAAAACAAACATATTTAAACAGCATAAAATATTTGAAAACAAATTAATAAAAAGGACTTTAAGTCCTGTTACTTAAACATTTGCTTAAACTATCTTTCCAATGCGGAATTTCTATACTCAGAAAGTGTTTTATTTTGCGTTTGTTCAAAACGCTGTATGCGGGGCGGGGAGCAGGCCGCTGAAAATCTTTGGATTCAACTGGAATTATGGGGCAATTGGTATTTGATAATTTCAAAATTTCATAAGCAAAATCGTACCACGACGCAACACCCTCGTTTGAATAATGAAATAATTCAACACCGTTTATTTTTTTTGCATTACGTGCAATTTGCAATACAACATTTGCCAGATCGGCCGACCATGTTGGAGTGCCAACCTGATCGAATACCACATTGAGTTTTTCTCCTTTTCGTCCTTTTTCCAGTATGGTTTTCATGAAGTTGTTCCCGTAATTTCCATAAAGCCAGGATGTTCGTATAATAGCTGCTTTGCGGGTATTCAGCAATACTTCTATTTCGCCTTTGTTTTTGCTTGAAGCATAAGTCCCCACGGGATTCGAAGCTACCTCTTCGTGATAAGGTGTTGAGCGTTTACCGTCAAATACAAAATCGGTTGAAATATGAACCAAAAATGATTTTGAGGCAGAGCATAAAGCAGCCAGATTTGATACGGCATAGGTGTTTACTGCATAAGCCTTTTCTGATTCGGATTCCGCTAAATCCACAGCTGTATATGCGGCGGTATTTAAAACAATATCAGGCTTAATTTCCTTAAAATATTTTTTAACCTCATCGTGCTTTGTTAAGTCTATTTCAGGTAAATCGGAAAATATGAAATCAAAATCATTATTTTTTTTTGATAATGCCATCAATTCACTTCCAAGCTGACCTTTTGATCCGGTAACCCAAACTTTTGTCATTAGATTATATTTTTAAAATATTCAATTGTTTTTATTAAGCCTTCTTCCAGATTTATTTTCGGCTCCCAATTTAAAACGCTTTTTGCTTTGTTTATATCAGGCTGACGCTGAAGCGGATCGTCGGTTGGTAGAGCCTGGTGCTGAATTTTAGACTTTGAATCGGTTAGCTTAATGACTAATTTGGCCAATTCAAGAATGGTAAATTCGTTTGGATTGCCAATATTTATAGGTCCTGTTATTTCATCCCCGGTGTTCATCATGGCAATCATAGCATTTATCAAATCGTCAACATAGCAAAAGCTGCGGGTTTGAGTCCCATCGCCGTAAATTGTAATATCTTCGTTTTTAAGCGCCTGTACAATAAAATTTGAGACAACACGCCCGTCATTCGGGTGCATTCGCGGTCCGTAAGTATTAAAAATTCTTACAATTTTAATTCTTACATTATTTTGCGAATAATAATTCACAAATAATGATTCTGCACAACGCTTACCCTCATCGTAACACGAACGCGGACCTATTGGATTAACATGACCCCAGTAATCTTCCTGCTGGGGATGAACTGTAGGG
>CAZJYL010000149.1:0-6329 GCA_964550265.1 uncultured Bacteroidaceae bacterium | reverse complement strand
AATATAACGTATTTTTAATCCATGTTGATAAAAAACGCTGGTATTGGATAAATGAAAATATTGACATTAATAAACATGATTTTTCGCTTCAAACAAAAAACGGAGTAGTTTTTTTTGACCTTGCTTTTATTATGATACATGGGTCGCCGGGCGAAAATGGATTAATTCAAAGCTACCTGGAACTTCTTGGAATACCTCATACCACCTGCAATGCCATGGTGTCAAACCTTACTTTTAATAAATTTTACACTACTCAGCTTGTAAAAGCCCTTGGGGTAACCACAAGCCCCTCGGTATATTTTAATAATTCGGCAAATGCCAACCCAAACGAAATTATTTCCAAACTGAAATTCCCTGTTATTGTTAAGCCAAACAGCGGGGGCTCCAGTATTGGCATGAGTAAAGTAAATAAAGCTGAAGAAGTTGCTGAAGCTCTGCAAAAGGCTTTTAAAGAAGACAACGAGGTATTAATTGAGGAATTCAACGTTGGTGATGAGCTTTCCTGTGGGGTTTTGCGTCTTAATGGCGAAATTAAAACATTGCCGGTGACTTTAATAAGAAGTAAAAAAGACTTTTTTGATTATGAGGCTAAATATACAGCGGGTATGAGCGAAGAATTAACCCCTGCTCCAGTTGAACAAAACAAAATAAATGATGTAACTTCATTATCAAAAAAACTGTATGATAAATTAAACTGCAGAGGGGTAGTTCGTTTTGACTTTATACATAATGGTGTTGAGCCTGTTTTTCTTGAAGTAAATACCATTCCCGGCATGTCTTCGGCAAGCATTATACCTCAGCAAGCAAGAGCAGCAGGTATTAATGAAAGTGAGCTTTATGACATAATAATAGAAAATGCTTTAAAATTTTGAACATTCCTTTTAATATACCATTTGTTAGCGGGCAGGAATTGTTTTATTTAAAAACGGCTCTGCAATCTGGCCACTTTAGCAGTGAAGGTTTATACATCGACCGCTGCAAGGAATGGCTTGGTCAAAAATATTCCAATTCTCATTTATTTCTTACAACATCCTGTACTCATGCACTTGAAATGGCTTCTTTACTAATCGACATTAAATTTGGCGAGGAGGTTATTATTCCGTCCTGGACACATGTTAGCACTGCAAATGCATTTGCAATGCGTGGTGCAAAAATTGTATTCGCAGATATTGATGCAGAAACAATGACTGTTGATGTAAAAGATGTTGAAAATAAAATAACCAAAAAAACAAAAGCTGTTGTTGCAGTACATTATGGTGGCTATTATGCAGATGTTGTTCAGCTAAAAAAAATCTGTGAGCAAAATAATGTTTATTTAATTGAAGATGCTGCACATTCAATTGGTGCCGGTGTAGATGGTTTTATGCAAGGATGCGTAGGACATTTAGGTTGCATAAGTTTTCATTCTTCAAAAAATATTCATTGTGGCGAAGGCGGCTTGCTGCTGGTTAATGACAAAAAGTTGCAAAAATCAGCCGAAATTGTTTTTGATAAAGGAACTGACAGGTATCTGTTTTTGCAAAACAAAGTTTCAAATTATCAATGGCGCAGTATTGGTTCGTCATTTTCAATGAGTAATATTACAGCTTCTGTTTTGCTTGCACAGTTGCAGGAAGTTGATAATGTAAATAACCGCAGAAGAGAGTTGTGGGATTATTATTTCGAAAAACTCAGCAATATTAATTCATTTGAAAAGTGTTTTTCTCTTCCTGTTTTTCCGAAAAATTTTGATGAATTTAATGCTCATATATTCTTTATTAAAGCCACAGATTCCGATGTATTAAAAGAAGCGAAACGCATTTTAATCAACAATGGAATTCAGGTAGCTTCTCATTATTTTCCGTTGCACGAAAGTTCATTTGGATCAAAATATTCAGGCAAATGTCCCATAACGTCAAATGAAAGTAAAATATTAATAAGACTACCTATGTTTTATTCTATAACTTATAATCAAATAAATTTCATAGCAAATATATTTGAAAAAGCAATTGGCAAACTTATATCGTAAAAAAACAAGAGACTCGCGTTTGCGAGTCTCTTTCAGGCTGGGCTTAATGAAATTGCTGATAATTACCGAAACAGGGTCAAAGTTCCGGAAAGGTCGAATATTTTGCCGTCTCCACCTACAGCTTTTATTACATAAACATACACCCCATCTTCACAAGGTTTACCATTCCATTTACCATCCCACATTATATCGGGCTCAACGGAATGATATACCAAATGCCCCCACCTATTATAGATACGTGAATCCCATTCAGCAATATTTAAACTTGTTGACCTGAAAATATCATTGAGTAAATCATTATTCGGAGTAAACACATTGGGAATTATAATGAATGAAGGGTCATTTGCTGAAGAATTCAAGACATTAACCGTTACGCAAGACGAATCTTTGCATCCAAGATGATTTTCTGTAACGAGACAAACATCGTGATTCCCCTCATTCTTAAATATGTAGTCAATGGACGAAATACCTGAATATGATATTCCATCAACATCCCATTTACATGAATAAGCAGCAGCCGTTGTGCTTAATTGTGATTTTAAAGGAGCAAACCCATGTATTGGGAAAGCAGTAATAAGTGCAGGAATAATAGGATTAACAACTATTTCAGTTGTATAATTCGACATATCTCCATTGTCATCATAAACCTTAAGCCCCACTTTATAAGTACCTGAAGAATAATAACAAATGTTTTCAGGAGTCTTATCATTTGAAGAAGAAGGTACAGCTCCTTCGAAGGACCACTCCCACCTTGTAATGTTTCCTATTGAATTATTTAAAATGGATATTTTACTGTTTTGACAAATTTTATTTTCCTTAACAATAAAAGATGCATTAAGTGCCTGATATTGAGCATGCAAAAAGCAAAAGCAGATAATAAAAGCAGATGTTAAAATCAATCTCATACTCGAGTGTTGTACGAGTTAGACTTTACGAGTTTAAAAAAGTTAAATGGTAAAATAAAATTATATGTAAAAAATTATATGTAATTGTATTTTAATTTTCTATTACTACTATTTCTACTTTTCTGCAAAATCGTCTTTTGGCATCATTAGCTTTAAAAAATTCACAACTATTTCCAATAGGTTTTAATTCTATTCGGTGTTTATCTATTTTATTGCCTGTTAAAAACACATATACTGCTTTAGCCCGTTTTTCGGCAAGTTTTAACTCCATACCGTCAAGTTCACCGGGCGACGCATAAGCATCTACTCTGATTGTTGAACCTGGGTTTTCAAAAAGATATTCTATAATAACACCTAGCTTTCTGTATCCCTGTCCGTCAAGTTTTGCACTATTCTCTTCAAAATAAATATTAGTAACGGTGCTATCCAATAAAGAGAATGTAGAAGCTATAAAATCTACAGAATCAGTGTCGAGCGTATCCTGTAAAGTAAGTGCAAAAGTTAAAGAATCCAATATTGGCAATCCCTTATCGTCTAACTCATAAACTGTAATATCATCAATATAGTAATATGCTTCACGCTTTTTTAGTGATAATTTTTTTCTTCTAAATTTTTCTTGTGGTGCAGAAGAAAAATTACCAATTGTCATAATCTTTTCGCCCCCTTTTGCAACAAATACTCCGTTAACTCTAATCCATTCTGCCGTATCTCTGATTCCAAAAGGCCTGTATGATTCCACTTGAGGAGGAAAATCTTCCTTGCCTTGTCTTGTGGTATATGGAGGTCGGTTAGGATAAAAACTGGCTCCAATCTTTTTAAGATAGCAGTTTGAATATCGTGAAGGCGTAACATACATTTCAAAAGAATACGCACGCCCTTCAATCAGGGTGCGTCTAAGTTGAATCTGTAAAAACTCATTGTATTTTGGCCATACGCGAACGCCCACATATGCGTGCCCTGAACGAGGTTTACGTAAAATATAATTACGGTCACGTTTTGCCGCATTTACTTCCTTATATCTTCGGTCTTCTGCATTAACAAAAAAATCTACGGTATTAATTTTTTTCCATGGTTTCATTGTTGGCTTGGAGCCTTTCAAATCATCAAAAGACCCATTAGGTACCAGATTTTGCGAAAACAGCATGGCAGAATTCGCTAAAAAAGACAAATAAATAAAACATGATATAACTAATATATATCTCATAAAAATTTTAAATATTTTTTCTTTTTGAAATTATATTAAAGAAATATTTCCAATGCCAAATAATATGTATTATTGAAATTACCGTCATTGCAATACCAAATTGAACATGCCAATATAAATAATCTCTAACAAATATACTATTTATTGAATAATTAATTAAAACTACCAAAATAATTCCAATAATGGCTGAAATTAAAAATGTTAAAAGCAATAAAATATTCCATATTTTCCTGTGGGTATATTTTCTTATAACTTTAAACCTGAACATTAGCCATGTAAAAAAATACAAAATTATGCATAACGAGCTAATGAGCAACAAATTGTAGGAACGTGCCTTAACCGGCTTAATTTTGTTTTTTTCAGGCTTATTTAAATCATTTTTATCAATATTATTAGCGTTTTCTCTTCTCTCTGTTTCCTGCACAGATGGTTTGTTAATTGAATTTGTGTTTTTATCACTTATTGTTGTGTTTTTAACAATAGAATCATTTTCTAACACGCTGTCTTTTTTCAAGGCACTAGAAAGTTGCCCATAATCGCAAAATCCATCACCACGTGAATCAGTAAAACGACCACACTTACCCTGGCAGTCAATTTCATTCCAAGGGCAATGGTAATTCTGAGACTGGGCAAAAATTGAATTTGCCAATAAAAAACTGAAAATAATATTAACTATAACAGTTCTCATTAAAATTTTATTTGATGTAACTCCACACTTTCAAAATTCACCTTCCATTTTCCACAAAACAATGAACGATTATATTTTATATTTATTTTTTGATTTTCTTTAGTAATGATAGAAAATCCATCGCCCGTTCTCATTTTACTAAAAATATCATTAACAGAATTAGAACAAAATATTTTATCGGGAATATTGTTTTTGTAGCTTAAAGAAACACTAAACATCTATTTGGAATTGTCATAATTCACAATTATACCAACCTCAAATGAATCATCAAAAAACATTTTAGTCTGCATATTTTATTTTTTGATTTTTTCATTTAAATAATCAAGTGATTCGATAATTCCATCATAAAACTTATTATTTCTAAAAGCTCCGTAAAGAATATCATTAACCACATAATTAAAATCATCGTCTGTAATTCGGCTTTCGGTAACAGAACAAGAAATAAGCCTAACCTCGCCCAAACTATTGGAAATTACAAACAATAAACCCTGATTTTCTTCACATCCATTCCATTTAGTTGAAACGGCATCGGCATATTCAGTAAAATTATTAAAATCACCGATATTGCCGCTGGTAAATATTGCAACCGGTGTGGCATTTGTATTTTTAAAGCCATTGCATTTTTCAGTCAAACCTTTAATCTCCCCCTCAGTAAATAATTCTTCGTAATCGGAAACAACCCCTTTTATTTTGGGAACAACTTTAACAGACAAGGTGTCTGCAACAACTTCAAATTCATTATCTGAATTACTTTTATAATTATAACTGCATGAATTTAATATTAAAGCTGCAGACAGTATTGCAAAAATTAAATAAAACAATTTTTTCATACAATAATTTAAATTCAAAAATACAAATTAGATCGTTTGAAATTTTTATTGCATAATTTTTTTCAATACTTTAATGTTGTGCTCATCTGCAAGTTTTTTGCCTTCGCGACTATACATCATTTCAAAAAAATCTTTAAAAGCTATTTCAATTTTTGGCCTAACTATTTTCATAGTGCTGTTTAGCAAATGATTTTTTTCATTAAATCCTTCTTCCAGTAAACAAAAAACACTTGGCAGCCATCTGGTTGGGTATTGTTTATTCAATACGTTATCTGTGCGCAAACGATTAACATCCTGAGAAATTATTTCTAAAATATCATTGTGCTGCTCATGGTTATCTATGCTAAGTCCCATGCTCTTAATCTTTGTTTTTAGCTTATCGTAATTAAGATAAACCAATGCCGATGTAAATGGATTTTGATTATTATGCAAATAAATTTGGTTTATGAATTCCGAATGAAAAGTCATGGCTTCCTCAAGAGATTCAGGACTGTATTTTTCACCATCATTGCTAATCAATAAACTTTTCGAACGACCCTTAACAAACAAATATCCATCATTGTCGATATATCCTAAATCACCCGTATGCAACCATCCGTCAACAATAGTTTCTTTTGTGGCCTGTTCGTTTTTCCAATAACCCTTCATTACATTTCCGCCGCGAATAATAATTTCGCCTGATTGCCCAATGGGC
>CAZJYL010000148.1:0-6334 GCA_964550265.1 uncultured Bacteroidaceae bacterium | reverse complement strand
TCCTCCACTTTGATATACTCGTCAATAGTCTTATTGATAACAAATCCTTTCCTCAGGACCGACATATCTATTTTCCAGTAAACGCCAAACAATCTTCCTTCGGGCGTTTTGGTATATTCTTCGAGCTTTACTAATAAATTGTTTAAAAATGTGGACTTTCCGCTGCCCGGAGGACCTTCGAAAAAGTAAATATGATTGTTTTGAATACCGCGCCTAAAGCCCTTTGCCAGATTCATAAACCTATTTGCAAAAACCCTATCGGCAAAAAATGGCTCATCAACATCGTTTTCAAGCAGGTCGGAAGTATTGTAAGCAAGAAAACCAACCGAGTCGTCGTTTACCGGAAAATCATCTTCGGCTTCCGGAATATAATAATGAACCATATCGTAAAACAACTGAAATATATTTCTGAATACATTTTCGGGTTTAATATTGGCAATGAAAAGAAAATCGTTGTACGACATAGGTATGCGGCGGTCCTTTTCCCTGAGTCCCTGAGATAATTTCAATATAGACTCAAGTTTTTTACCATGCTCTATTATGTCAACGGCCTTAATTTTTTTTGATGAATTGGATTTCTTTGCCATACTGCTTTTCTACAAATTTGTTTTATTTATCTTACGCTCTGAAAATGTATATAAAACTCTGCGCAATTCGTGCTTTTCGCCATTTTCGTCATCTATGCTTACAACAATGTCGGTAGTTTCAAGTTTAACTTCTCCACCCCACAGATAACTCAAGCCATTCAGCACCTCGGGTATAAAATCTTGAACAAGTTGTTTGCCTTCGAATTTATGAACCAAATAAAGACAATCCGGCGTGGTTTTATTTTCATCTGCCACAACCACCGGCGGATGATACAAACTGTCGATGAGCATTTTTTTATAATCTTCGGCTTTGCGGCTTTTTACATAATATTCAATGGTTCCTTCTGCAGGGTTTGGACGTTTGCCAACAACAAACAAATTATGCTTGTCAACAAATTCCTGCGTAACAAAGGTATTTATAAGCATGAAATCGCTGAAGTTTTCGCGTAAAGAAAAAATTGCCTTTTTACCCTTTCCCGTTTTTAAATCAAATTTTTTCTTGTCATCGGCCAAAACAAGCTTTTGATATTCGTTTGTCATTTTGCCCTTGTTGGCCAGATCTTCGACATATTCAATCAATCTGAGCCCAATTGCATACGGATTAAGCCCCACACGGCTAAGTGAAGTTACGCCTGCATTTAAAACACCGTAGCCAACTTCGTGCCCTACAATACGCTCATCTGCTCTGAATAATTTGTCGTGCCAGTAACTTGCCCAGCCCTCATTCATTATTTTAGTTCTTATCTGGGGCGCAAAATACTGAGCCGTATTTCGTACTATTGTCAAAATAGCTTTCATCCAGTTATTGCCTTCTTTTTTTAAGAAAGGGCTGTTGTTGCAAATAAATTCCAGCAAATCACTATCTTGCTCATTTGGTTTGTACGATTTAAAAGTGTTTTCAAATTCGGGATATTTGATTTTTATATCGGAAAAGAATGACTTTGCGCCCAACTCTCCCTGTTTGTCAACCAGTTCGTTAAATCGTTCCTGCTCTTTAAAAATATTAAGTTCCTGAGCACCAATTACCACGGGTAAAAAATAATTGAAATAATAAGAAACCATTGGCTCAGGATCCATCTCCGATGGATAATCCATTCGGGTAAGCGTTTGAAAATATCCGGTAATATTATCAATGCTTCTGGCAAATTCTATCACATAATCTGTCCAGCGGCCATAGCGGCTGCGGTACGACTCTATCAAACGCTTGTCGCTTAAGGCAACACCGACAAAATCGTCGTTCCATGTATGTTTAAACAAACGGTTATTCTGAAAAAAATCTATATGAGCAATTACGTGATAAAAAATCATGATATTCATCCAGTCAGGATTATTATCATTGTAGAAAGAAATTGCAGGGCGGCTATTTATAACGGTTTCATAAGGATTGGAAGGATATAATTTGTATTTGCCATATTCTTTTAATACTTCAACATCATTTACCCAAAAATCATAAAGAGTTGGTATCATCACTTTGGGCGAAAGTTCAAGTAAGTCTTTATTCGTTACAATATATTCGAGAGTCTCCTGTCCAAACTCAAGCCCATTTGCCTTGGCCCTGGTCTTGCATTCTTCCATAACTCTCTTTGTATGCTGGTCTATCAAATACATAAACTAATTTTTTATTCGCTAACAAGTTTTTTAATTGACTCTATAATTCTGGGCTCATCAGCAGTGTCGGCATTAAATCCGTCAATTCTGAATTCCTTTTTCCGTTTTTCAGCTATGCCCGATTGGGCAATATTTTTTTCAACCGTGGTTTGGTTTTCTCCTGTCCAAGCATTTTTAGAAACAGTAATGCCTACTCTGCTTACAAGGGGTAAAAGTTTTTGAAGTTCCTCGTTCAGTTCCTTGCCATCGCTATCCCAATCATCTCCGTCGGTTCCATAAAACACATAAATATTATAATCGCGCGCCAGATTTTCGTTTTGAATAATTTTATTCACTAAAGCAAATGCCGGAGCAACACGGGTTCCGCCCGCCACCTGCAACTGATAATACTGATGAAAATTTTCCACTTCTTTTGCTTCGGTATCATGCACAATAAAGCGGCTTATTACGTTGTTGCTGTACTGATACATCAACCAGCTGTAAATAAATAAATGCTGAGTGGCAATTGCTTCTGTTGGTTTTCCCTGCATCGAGCCGCTGTAGTCGCGTACAAAAAACACAACCGCCTGATTCTCAAAATCCTTTTCGGCCGACATTATGCGATACACCAAATCATCGGGTCCTATTATAAGTTTGCTTGTGTCTATTGCATCGCCGGGATTAATATTTCCAAGCTGTATATTGGTTTCAACAATACGCCGCATGGTTGCTTTTTTCTCCAGGAGTTGTCCGAATCCGCGATTACGGTCAGTTAAGTCGTAGGTTAATTTTGTCAAACTCCGCTTAGTGCCTTTGGGTTTGATGTTTGGCAATTGAAATTTTTCGGTCAGAATTCTGCCCAAATCATAAACATCGCTGCCTTCTTCATGATCTCCGCCATCTCCCTGACCTGCACCCTGCCCCTCGCCTTCGCCCTGCCGTGGCTGTGCCTGTTGTTTTCCTATTACTTCTCCTTCTTCGCCTTCGCCCGAACCGCCGGTTGTATCTTCATCGGTTACGCTGTCATCGTGATAAAATTTGGGTTCGGTAGTGGTGGGCACAATCACTATTTTATTCTTTTTGCCCCTAACCGACTTAACCAGTTTGCCAAGCCTGATGCGGCGTGTAAAGCCATCTTCTTCACGCTTACGGTCTTGCTCCAATAAATCTTCCAGCGAGCGCAACATAAGCCCTGCACCGGTTTTAGGTTCAAAATAACCCGGCAAAACAAGCCAATCGTTAAGAAAATACAAAGAATGAGATTGAGCATCCGCATCGAACAATAAAGGTTTTTTACGCAGCATCTCGTTAATTTCTTTTTCTCTTCTTATGTACTCCTGCATATTATTGCTATCTTCCTTAGGCATAATTAAAATTTGTATTTCTTGCTTATGATTGTATTTTTTTAATAACGCAATGAGTGAAAATTCAAATAAACTAAAAAATTGTAAGCTACACTAAATAAAACAGCTTTCTTTATTTAGCTTAAATGTTTTCATGCACCTTTAATTCACATCATCCTGTGTGCAGAAATACTCAATTGTTTTTTCGGCACAGGTGCGACAGTAGCCAAGCACATTTATCATAGTGTCAATCATGCGGTTATACAATCTGTTGTTCTCCTCGTTGTTGCGGTTAGACAAAGCTCCAACCAAACTACCCGCTCCTGCAATATCGCTTTTCAGGCGCACATCGGTAACCGCTTTTACCAGATCATTGTTGTCCATGAAATTGTAGTTGGGGTCGGTGTTCATTTTCTGACCGTATATTTTGGTAATTGTTGTACGGAAGCTTTGTTTTTGTTCTTCGCTTTTTAAGCCGAGGCGGTCTTCTACACTATTGATATACGACTCGTCAATTTTAATGCTTATAAGCTTTTTCGATTGTGGATCCTGATAAGTCCATATTCTGTTTGGGCCCAGATTCTTGGCATCAACGCCAATAATCATGTTTACATAATTCATCACATCTTTTTCAATGGCGTTTGCTTCGTTCATGTAGGCATTGAATATAGCCGTCATTACGTTTTCGCGATGCAACTTTTTTGCAATTTTAACATCGTTCAGAAATTTAATCCTGTCGTTTTGCTCAAGTACATAGTCAATAATTACTTTCTCAATTGCAGGAAATACATCGTAAGCATACATGCATTCACCTTCCTGAGTTTCGCTTTGTTCCAGCAAAATTTGAATGGCACGGCCAAGATTCCGGTGACCAAGTCCTTTCTGTCCAAAACGGCGGGTTATGTCCGGATCGGAGTTAAGCTCATTAACAACTTCGGCTAATGTGCGCATACTCTTTTCGCCGGCCACTTCGCCTGCAGCAAGCTTCATCATTTCAATGGGATTAAGCTTTTCGTTGGCGGGCATACGGGTGAGAATAAATGCCGTTGATATGGCCTGATTCAGATTAGGGTCAATATGAAGTTTTTTGCCAACGAAATTCGTTTTTTCAATATTACCCAATGAATATGAAGTCAATAGCTTTTGCAGATGCAGATTGGTATTGTGCGACATATAGGTCAGGCGGCAGCGGTCTATTATAGGCGCCTGTTCTTTTTCTTCCTGAAAATGAGCAAATTCGGCATTATTAGAAGTAGCAACAATCAATGTGTCGAGCGGCCATTTAAAGCCTTCTATTTCGATTGAACGATTTTGAATTACGCCCAGATAAACCTGAACCAAATCTCGCTTGTTTTTAAAAATTTCATCGGCAAAATGGATTCCGCCACCGGCAACACGCGCCAAAGCGCCGCGTCTTAAATCAAAACGATACGGATTATCGGCATCAGCCAGATGCAATAAGCGGCTAATGCTCTCATCACCAAGTAAATCAACCGAGCTGGATGTAATTTTATCTTTAGCGGCATATTTTCCCGTAAGTGTTCCGCGCGATTCGCTTACTGGAACAGCCACAACATCAATATGCTGCAAAACTTTGTCGATATCGCCGTCAAAATGCTCCTTCATCTGATTGAAAATAAAATAACTACAAGCTCCCAAAGGACGATAGGACTTGAAAAGCTTTTCAATCTGAGAGTCGGTATATCCCAGTTTAGAAATAAAGTTTTTGCTGTCATCCTTGTCTTCAAATAGATTCATTGCCAGTACCATAGGGTCTTCGTAGGTCTGGCTTTCAATACGGTCTATCTTGCCATAACGCCCGATTAAATCAACATCGTTAAATCTAAAGGTATAGCGCATATTTTCGGGCATGGATATAAATTCCCTGTATTTTGCGCTTAAAAAATCGACAAAAAAGGTTTTTCCGTTGCCGGGCTCACCGATGAGCACAAAGGCCATTTCGGCTGAGCTTCCGCCTTCGGCAGCATCTTTTACAAAGGAAACAAAGCTGTTTATTTCATCATACATCCCTACAATATGCTTTTTTCCGCTGCGGAAAAGTTTAAAATCATAAGTCGGCCGACCATTAATAGTAACCTTTTCAACCATGTTGTTGCCCTCTAAAATCATTCGGGAAACCGATTGAAAAACATTTTCAAACTTTCTTTCTCCTGAAACCACTTTACTGATATGGGCTTGAAGCGATGCCGGACGAAAAGTCGAAATATTAGCGCTTGTCTTTTTTGCCATAATATGTATTTTATGAATTTTGACCACAAGTTAAGGAAAATATTACTACTATTTCAAGATTTTATTAAATAAATGCATTAATCAAATTTTAATCTGTCAATTAAATATATATCCATTTGTCAAAAATAGTGTTTGCAATTTTTAAATAACTGTCATGTCAGGGAAATTTGGTTATCAATAAGTTTACAACAAAAACTCTATAATAAATACAACATTTTGTATGTCAGTATTTTTAACATACATCAGGTTTTATTTGCTAAAATTTTTTAGAAAATAAATTTGTATTAAATTTTTATTTTTAAATCATAATAATATTATATTTGTCGACGTGAAACTTAATTTATCATATTGAAAAGGGTAATTGTCATATTACTAGCACTATACACTTGCTTAACAGCCATTTCGCAATCAAATCTGTCAAATATTGACAGTCTTGAGCAACTAATGGAATTAAAAACAGACACGGCGAAAGTAAATCTAATGCTATTAATTGGTAATCAGTATCAATTTGTTGAAACAAAGGTTACAGAATTTTATTATCTAAGAGCATTAAAATTATGCAACAGA
>CAZJYL010000147.1:0-6335 GCA_964550265.1 uncultured Bacteroidaceae bacterium | reverse complement strand
TTCTTCATAAGCTCTTTCAGCTACTTTCCACGCAATGGATTGATTATTTAAGGCACCGAAAATAATGCCTTTTTTACCTTTCAAAAGATTATGCGCCATAAATCAAAACTTTGAAATTTTATGCAAAGATACGGGTTTGCTTTAGTATAAATAAGTAGAAAAAATGCTATATATCATTTAATTACAAACAGTTTGCTTTTGAATAAGCCCAATTTGTGAAAGCGATATTTAAATGCTGTGCCAATAACTCCAAAACCATATTTAAGCGAACGCCTGAAATTAATTGATGAGGCTTCGTCGAAATATTTTGTAGGGCAGGTAACCTCGGCTATTTCGAAACCTGCCATAAAAATTTGTGCTATCATTTGATTATCAAAAACAAAATCATCGGAATTTGCATGATAATTTATCTTTTTTAAAACCTCAGCGGAAAAAGTGCGATAACCGGTATGATATTCTGATAATTTTTGACCAATTATTAAATTTTCAACAAGGGTTAAAACCCTATTAAAAACATATTTATACAGAGGCATACCTCCTTTGCGTGCACCACGGCCAAGAATACGGGAACCAAACACTACAGGATAAAGGCTCTCGGCAATTATATGAACCATTGGGGCAATCAATTTCGGGGTGTATTGATAGTCGGGATGCACCATAACCACTATATCGGCACCAAGTTCCAAAGCCTTATCATAACAGGTTTTTTGATTTGCGCCATACCCCATGTTTTTTTCGTGTTTTATAATATGAGATATACCAAGCCTTGCTGCTATTTCAATGGTTTGGTCATGGCTGTAATCATCAACAAGTATAACATCGTCAACAATATCGAATGGAATTTCGGAATAGGTAAGTTCAATAGTTTTTTCTGCATTATATGCTGGAAAAACCACAATTATCTTTTTTCCGTTTAACATTCAATACGATTTAATTAGTGCATTGCAAATTTAATATTTTTAAAGTCAATTGTAAATTTTAATTAACAATAAAAATTGGCACAGAAAATGCAGTATTAAGTAAAATTTTTAAAAAAATGCAAATAATTAAAGACAATATAGCATGGTTAATATATTTTGCTTCAATGGCACTATTGCTTATTATAGGCATAACAACATTTTAGACCCCATATATCCCGTAAGGGACACATTCATGACTCAAACAAAGCTTCCTTAAAAGGGAAGCTTTTCTATTAAAAAAATATTCGGTTAAATGCAAAAAATTATTTAGACCACACTATGTTTCTTTCGGACTTATAACTCAGGTATATAATGTCGCGTTCATCGAAATCATTGTCAAAACCAATAGTGTCAATTTTATTTTCCATAATAAATTGCGCCTCGGAATCCAGTTTTGCCTGTTTTGAATTGGGCTGTGGAATATTAGATTGATAAACTTTAACAGATAAATAAGAAAATGCACATATAATCAATGTAGCAGCAATAATAACAAGATTTGGTTTATTAAATGTGGCAGTTAATTTTGCAAGCATTGCCGCTCCTGCTAAAGCAATAAATGGAGTAAAACGTGCCGTATAAATATAATGAATTGAGCTTGCACTAAAAACAGCGATAAAAAATATCAGTGCAGTCCAAAGTGCTATTTTTTGAACAGAAACATCCATTTGTCCGCATTTTTTACGTCCAAATATTAAGCACGCAATTGTCATAAGCACAATAAGATATCCTGAACCGTAAAGCAAATTATTTATCTGAGATAATAAAAGCAGCCATGTATCAGGGTTAAATATATCATATCCCATATCGGTATAATGAGACCCAAAAAAACCACTGCGTTCCAAAAATCTAATGCCAAGAGCTCTTGCAAAATCATTAAACCCGCTGATTGAAGAATATTGAATTATAACAAAAGAAGTTGTTATAATTACAGAAATTGTCATTAATATAATTCCAAATCTTATATGTGGTTTTTTCAGCTGTTTAAAATAAACCAGAATCATTGCAATTATCAGCGTAATACCCATCCAGTCGGTAGCGGCAAGCAATGCTGTTGAGCCAAAAAGCAATAATCTTACAACAAATAAGCGGTCCGATTGTAAATACCATGTCCACGATGCCAATGTGGCAATCAGAAAAAACTGCCCCCATATTTCACTGAAATTATGTTGGCTGTGTGCATATAAATTGACGGGATTGAAAATATAAAATGCCATTGCAGCCAAGGCAACAAAGTAGGAATGTTTTTTTTGACTTTGCTTGGAGAGTCTGGTAACCATCCACGCCAGCATGGCAGAGCCTGAAATGAAAATGAAAATCAAAATCCATTGTAAGGAATTTTGATTTAATGGCATATTAAAAACTTTTAATATTGCATAATTTAGCATAAAAGCCAGAGGGGGATGCGAAACATAATAGTTATTCCCTTCTTTATCTTCAAGTCTTTTGTAGTAATGATTGAATTTTTTGGCATGCTGCCATGTTTGAATAGGCGCTGCCTTGAAATTGACCATGCCGTTGTTGTCCCAGATTTTTAGGGTAGTAAGCATAAAACAATGTGCAGTATTTGCATGAAAAGTAGTACTGCTCATTTTTTGGAACAGCAGCCAAAAAGCAAGAAATGCAAGTGCTAAAGCAGCAATAACAAAGTGAAACCTTTTCAAATGTCAAGTATTAAAACAAACCCAGTTCCAGTTTTGCTTCATCAGACAGGCGGTCAGGATTCCATGGTGGATCAAAAGTAAGTTCAACCCAAACGCTTTTCAGTTTAGAAACGGTTTCCACGGCTACTTTAACATCCTGTGGCAAAGATTCGGCAACAGGGCAATTTGGAGCAGTTACGGTCATAAGAATTTTTGCGTTAAATTCTTCATCCACCGAAATATCGTAAATCATACCCATGTCCCATATATTAACCGGAATTTCAGGATCGTACACAGTTTTGATTGCCGAAATAATATCCTGAACTATTGCGCTGTTTGTGTCCATACTATACTAATTTTTCATATTTCTTTTTAAAGGCCAAAGCATATAATTTCATTTGCTTAATCATGCCATTAAGTCCATTGGCGCGGGTAGGCGACAGATGCTCGCGAAGTCCAATGTCGTCAATAAACTTCATGTCGCAATTCATAATTTCATCAGGAGTTGAACCCGACAAAACAGAAATAAGAATGGCAACAATACCTTTTGTTATAAGAGCATCACTATCAGCCTCAAACATAACGGTTCCATCTTTATACGAGGCAGTTATCCATACCTGAGACTGACAACCTGATATTAAATTAGAAGGGTTTTTCTTTGCTTCATCGATTGGAGTCAATGATTTGCCAATTTCAATAATGTAATTATATTTATCTAACCAATCGTCAAAATTAGAGAATCCTGCAACAATTTCTGCAGTTTTTTCTGCAATAGTTTTCATTCAAAAATTAGTTTTACTTTATTTAGAGACTCGAAGAAATAATCAATTTCTTCAATTGTATTATATAATGCAAACGAAATTCGCATGGTGCCTGTAATATTTAAATATTTCATTAACGGTTCAGCGCAATGAGTACCGGTGCGAATGGCTATGCCTAATTTGTCGAGCAGTGTTCCCGAATCAAAAGGATGAACTCCGTTTATCAAAAACGAAATAACGGCTGATCTTTCTGCTTTTGGGGCAAAGATTCTTATATTTTCTGTTTCGGCAAATTTATTTAAAGCATATTTTGCCAGTTCATGTTCATATTCACCAACCTCTTTTAATCCGGTATTTTGCAAAAAATCTATAGCTGCTTTTAGTCCTATTGCTCCGGCCACATTAGGTGTGCCCGCCTCGAATTTATACGGAAGTTCATTAAATGTAGTACCGTCGAAACTTACATTTTTTATCATTTCTCCACCTGCCTGATAAGGAGGCATTTTATCCAGCCACTTTTCTTTACCATACAAAACGCCGGTGCCCATAGGCGCATACATTTTATGACCCGAAAAAACCAAAAAATCGCAATTTAATGATTGAACGTCAATAACCTGATGCGCCACTGATTGAGCGGCATCTATTAAAACCGGTATATCCTGCGAATGAGCAAAATCAATAATTTTTTTTATAGGATTAATAACCCCAAGCACATTACTGATATGTGTTACGCTGATAAGCTTTGTGTTTTTGTCAACTAAGGATTTTAAATGTTCTATATCAAGAGTTTCTTCGCTGGTTAACCTGGCAACACGAAGCTCTAAATTATTTTTTTTACTTGCAATTTGCCATGGAACTATATTTGAATGATGTTCCATGGTAGTAATAATAATGTTGTCGCCGGGTTTAAGCAAAGATGTATAACATGAGGAAGCCAAATTAATACTTTCGGTAGTCCCTTTAGTAAAAATTATTTCATTTTCAGATGATGCGTTTATAAATTGCGCTACTGTCTTTCTGGCTTCTTCAAATTCAATTGTTGATTGGGTAGAAAGATAATGAACACCACGATGAACATTAGAATTCAACTCTCTGTAATATCCGGCTTCGGATTCTATAACCGACAATGGCCTTTGGGTTGTGGCTGCATTATCGAAATAAACCAGGTTTTTCCCGTTAACCTGACGGGAAAGGATAGGGAATTGACTTCGGATTTCAGCTAAATTGAATTTCATATTGCAAAGATAAAAAAATTAAAAGCAAGCAGCGTAAATGGGTTTATTAATAAATATGTTAAAAGTCACTAATTATGAATATATTTTATTTAAAATTCATTATTCATGAACAAATATTAAAAAAATCTTTATTTTTACGAAAATTTTAAACATGAAATATTTTCTGTCTTTTATTATCACTTGTTTTTTGATAAGTAGTTTTTCTTTTAATGTTTCTGCTGACAGCAATGGTAAAAAACCGACAAAACTGCTTAAAAAATTTGCCAGCCGTGTTGAATCTCATGATATTAACGGCATTATGGCTTTGCTTGATGGATCATACAAGCAAGTCCAACTTGTTGGTCTAAACCAAAACGACACAATTAAATTTATAAATGAACTTTTTTGTGGCTATAGTACTTCAGATAACAAAACATTTAAATGTGCTAAAATAAGTGACATAAAGAAGTGCACATTTATGAGAATTGGAAAATTTGACAGTGAAACAAACAGTCCTGCCTATGCTTCCGTTAATTACAGAATTGACACTTACGACGGTGATAAAATAAAAATCTCTTTAGTCGTTGTTCGTATAATAACAGGAAGTGGCGGAATATTGTTCCGTTTGGCAGGAGCAATAGGATAATTAATAACTTTTAAATAAAAACACCATGAGCGAAGTAAATGAATTAAAACAAGTCATTTTCGATAGCAAAAAGAGAATTTCTGCAAATATGCAAAAAGTAATATCTTATATGTTTTTGTTATTATTTGCATTTTTTTGTGTGTTTTTTGCGTATTCCTATTTCTTTATATTAAAAAACATTGTGTTTCTTATTTGCGGTTTAGTTAGCTTATTGATTGTTTTGCTGGTAATAAAAAGCCTAAAGGGATATCGTAGAGTTTATGCAGATGAGGATTTTATCTATATTAAGTATAAAGGTGAAGAGGAGAAAGTTTCTTATAAGCAAATTTATCTTATAAAGTTACCTATGTTTACTTTTATAAGAGACTCCAGAACTATCAGAATATATTATAAAGCCGAAAACGGAGAAGAAAAAAGAATTAAGTTTTTGCCTATAAGATTTACTTCTAACTTCAATAAATTTGTTGATGTTATTTCCATGAAAAATCCTGAAGTAACTTTAAAGAAAGATATTTTTTAAAAAAGGAAAATAAAGTAAAATAATATCAACACGGTAAATATTTTTATTTTCAATCAAGGCAAAAAAGATTAATTTTGCAAAAAATCAAATGGTCCATGAAAGATAATTCAGTTTTTTCGCGTTTGCTCTTAGTTTTTGCCATTATGGCATTATTTGCATTTTTGCGTATTTTCATTGATTTACCAAATGTTTCGCCGGTTGCGGCAATTGCACTTTTTGGCGGTACAGTAATTGGTCGTAAGGGATTGGCCGTTCTTTTACCTTTGGTAATATTACTGGCAAGCGATGCTGTTTTAGGCTTTTACAGTTATTTCCTGATGGCTTTTGTATATGGTTCTTTTGCTTTAATTGCAGTTATCGGATTTTGGCTGCGTAACAGAATGAAATTTCATAATGTGGTTTTAGCCTCGATAGTATCATCGGTTGTTTTCTTTTTATTGTCGAATTTTGGAGTGTGGGCAGAAGGCTTATGGTATCCGATGAACGTTTCAGGTTTAATTTCTTGTTACACTATGGCAATACCTTATTTCCGTTATGAGCTGATAGGTACCCTTGCATTTTCTTTAATGTTTTTCGGGATGTACCAATATGCCAC
>CAZJYL010000146.1:0-6382 GCA_964550265.1 uncultured Bacteroidaceae bacterium | reverse complement strand
GTCAAATGTTTTAGCCATTGCCGATTATAGCAATCATTCACAGCTTACTTTATTAAGTGTGGGTAATTTGAGTTCAATTGACTTCCCCGAAAACTTGGTTGAAAAAATAAAAAATGGCGCTATTGTTTTAGCTCCTTTTAAAATTCCTTTGGTTAAATTTTCCAATTCAAAAAAATTAGGGTTCACGCTTTTTAGACCAGACAACAAATACAATAAATTTGATGTCAGGAATGCCGATAAGCTTCATGAGGGGATCAATAATTATATTAGAAAAAAAATGAAAGGAGTATCCACAAAATATTTTCAATCTTATTTGGAATGGGTTGATAAAATTATTGGATTAAAAAAAACATCGGTTGATTATTGGAATTCATTGTTGAAAAATAATTTAGCATGGGGTAGATACGTTAATCGGGAAGTTATTTTTTGTAACTTTATTAAAAGCAAGACTGAAATACAATATGAAATTTCGTTAAAACGAAGCTGGAAAACTGCCAATAAATTTTTACTGAGATAAGTTTTTTACAAAAACGTATAAATTATTTGATTCAATTTTATCAAGTCTTAATGATAATAATTGATTTTCTGATATGCTTAAATCATTTATCCCACATTTTATATAATTATCTGTAAATCCAAATATGAGATCTTTATCGCAATAACTCTCAAATAGCACCGGCCTAACAGTACCAATATTCTCTGTAAAAAATATTTTTTGTTTTTCTTTTGCCAAAACGCTTAGTTCATTTGCCCGCTTTTTTATTTCGGCAGGATTTATCTGATCGGGATATTTACTAGCATGAGCAAGAGGTCTGTTTGAATATGGGAAAATATGCAAATAACTTATCGGAATAGATTTGATAAAGTTATATGATTGTTGAAAATCCTCTTCTGTTTCTCCCGGAAAGCCCACGATAACATCGGCTGCAATACATGCGTGTGGAATTAGTTGTATAATTAAACCAACTTTTTGTGCAAAAAGATTAACATTATAGCGTCGCCTCATTCTTTGCAGCGTTTTATCACAGCCACTTTGCAAAGGCAGATGAAAATGAGGCATAATGATTTTTGATTTTGAAACCAATGAAATTATTTCATTTGACAATAACTCGGGTTCGGTGCTACCCAGACGAATTCTGACATCATAATTCCTTTTATCAATATTTTCGAGCAATTGATAAAAACTTTCATTGTTGTTAAGCCCAAAAGTACCAATGTTTACTCCTGTAAGAATTATCTCCTTAAATCCTTTGTCTATTATTGATTCAATATCGCTTAAAACTCCTTTTATTGTATTGCTTACGCTTCTGCCACGCGCATAGGGAACAGTGCAGTAAGAACAGAAATAATCGCATCCATCCTGAATTTTCAAAAAGCTACGGGTTCTTTGGTCAAGGCTATAAGCACCTTTAAATGTGTTAATAGTTTTATGCAATGTGTTTTCACCTGTCAATATATTAGCAATATTCATTTTTTGCGAATGATCAACTATATAATACTCGTTGTTTTTAAGCAATTTATGCAATGGTTCACTGTTAATGTCAGCCATACAGCCTATAATAATAAATTTGGCTTTTGGTGATTCCTTCAGCAGTTTTGTTATAGTTTGGCGGGTTTTTTTTTCGGCTACAGAGGTAACTGCACATGAATGCACGATTACCCAGTCTGCCTCATCAACACATTGTGATTGAATAAATCCTAAGTCTGAAAATCTTTTTATTAAAGCAGCAGATTCGGCAAAATTAAGTTTGCAGCCTAAAGTAGTAAAATAAAACCGTTCTTGAAAATGAGTTGACATTACTTGTTTTGTATTTGAAAAGAATTCTTAGTTTTGCAAAAATAATCAATAAAGAATTGTTATGGATAAATTAGCAGTAGTAGCTTTTGGGGGAAATGCTCTGTTAAGAGGAGATCAAAAAGGTACATATGCAGAGCAGGTAGCTAATGTTACTGCCACTTGTGAAAATTTAGTTGATTTAATTAAGCAAGGGTATAATATAGTTATAGGGCATGGGAACGGACCTCAGGTTGGTAATGTGCTTTTGCAACATGATGCAGGCGAAGAAAAACATGGGGTAATTGGACAGCCAATGCATTTTTGCGTTAGCGAAACACAGGGGTCAATTGCTTATTTAATAGAGCAACAATTGCAAAATGTACTTCGTAAACACGATATCAAAAAAAATATTCTTTCCTTGGTAACACGTGTTGTGGTAGATAAAAATGACCCTGCTTTCAGCAATCCTACCAAACCTGTAGGCCCATATTATTCAAAAGAACAAGCTGATGGCCTTGCTTTGCAATATGGATGGATATTTAAAGAAGACCCACGCGGCAGAGGCTGGCGCAGGGTTGTGGCATCTCCAAAACCTGTAGATATTGTAAATTGGGAAATAGTTGAACGTTTAGCCAGAGAAGGAAATATAGTAATTACCGTGGGTGGTGGCGGAATCCCTGTTTTTGAAGATAAAAACGGAGATATGCAAGGTGTTGATGCAGTAATAGACAAAGATCTTGCATCAGCAACATTGGCGTGTAAAATAAAAGCAAACGACTTTTATATTCTGACTGATGTATCCAATGTGTTTATTAACTTTAACAAGCCAAACGAGCAAAAACTTGAAAAAATTACCATTCCTGAAATAGAAAAACATTTAGCCGACGGGCAGTTTACCGAAGGTAGTATGGCTCCAAAAGTACGTGCTTGTATCATGTTTGTGAAAAATGGTGGCAAAGAAGCAATAATAACTGAAGCAACTCAGTTAAAAAATTCTGATGCAGGAACAAAAATTATTGCTTAAATTAGCCCTTATTTTTAATTTGGATAAAATTAATATGAACTGTCCCAAATGTAATGTTGAATTAAAACCTGCAGCGCGTTTTTGTCACGTTTGCGGATTCGAAATTAAGTCAGAGATAACCACTCAGGTTCCGGTAAACCCAACACCACCGCCTGCACAGCAACCTGCACAGCCGCAGCAACAACAAACTACACCTCAATATCAATATCAGCAGCAGCAACAGCAATTCAGCTATCAGCGACAGCAGCAACCGGCCTATGCTCCACAGGCAGCGCCAAAAAGCGGGTCTTCAGGTTCGATGATTGCCGGTATCGTAGCCCTTGTTGGTGCAGTGGGAGTATTTCTGCCTTGGGCAAAAGTATCCTTTTGGGGTATTTCCTCGTCTGCAAGCGGCATTGAAGCCTGGCAAGGTGTAATTGCATTAATTTCGCTTATCGCTTTTGGATTACTCAATTTTATGGGTGACAAAATAAATATGGAAATTAAAACAAGAAAACTACTCAACATAATACTATCTGTTATTCCAAGTATTTTATCTCTTTGGGTATTATTTCGAGTTATCGACCAGCCAATGGTATCACTCGGAATAGGATTGATTATTACTTCGTCGGCCTCTGTTATAAGTTTTTTTATGGGACTAACAAAGTCTCCTAAATCACATTAAAAAATTAAACACTGTATTTAAAAACAAAATAACAAATTTGTATAAAAGCCAATTATTGTTAAACCTATAAAACACAAAATTATGGAACAAAACACAAATCAAACACCTCAACAACCACAAGGCAATGAACCTTTTGACATGAACAAAGTACCAAAAACCTCTTGGATTCATGCCGGAATTGCAGCTCTTGGAGCAATTGGGGTTTTTCTTCCATGGGCAAGAGTATCTGTATTTGGATTTTCAGCATCAGCTAATGGCTTACAAGCTTGGCAAGGAGTTTTATCTCTTATTTTACTGCTAGTTATAGCAATTATAATAGTTGCAGGTAATTCTATCAAACTAGAGCAAAAAACTAAGGATCAAATTATGTCTTACGGATCTTATGCACCAGCAGCATTTAGTGCTTGGGTTTTAATTGATGTTTTAACTACATCTATGGCTCAAGTAGGTATAGGATTACTCATTACCCTGGCTTGCTCAGTTGTTCTAGTTCTTATTGGACATAAAGTCATCAAGCTGAAATAAAATGAAAGCTCACGAATACGCATTCTGTCCGGAGTGCGGAAACAAACTGGAGGGGGACGAATTTTTGTGCCCCTCTTGTGGTTTTAAGCTGGCTGATAGGCCTCCCATTCCTACGCCAATGCCCCCACAAGATCTGCCAGATTCTCCTCCGGAGTTAAATAATCAGGAACCACCTGTAATACCTACTGGCATTCCTGAAGAACAGCCAGATAACGTGCCACCTGTTTTAAACGAACAAGCACCTCCAATTATACCACCGGAGCCTGTTATTGAACAAGCACCACCCATTATACAATCCAGTCCACAGCCTGAACCAATATATTACCAAACAACTCCACAACATCAATATGTTCCACCTAAGAAAAAATCAAAAGTTTGGCTGGTAATCGTATTAATATTGCTTGGAATAATTATTATTGGCGGTGGCGTTGGGGCGTTTCTGATTTACAATGGCACAATACCAAAAGACAAGGTATCTTTTATACCTGAAAACATTCTGGAAATGTTAACTCCCCCCAACACCAAATCAACTAATACCGTAGTTATCCCTACAAAATCATATTATGTTACTTATGCTTATGGTTTAGTTGATAACAAAAAAGTTGTTATTATATCTTCGGTAATGGATCCTTCAAATTCCGAAAAATCAAATAAAACCGGAGCCGAAACCTCCTTTTTGGAATTTGCAAGAATCAACTATCCAAAAGATTATTTTTTGTTAACTAAAAGCATGAATACCAAGGTTTTCAATGATCGTCAAAAAGCTTTGACCGAAAGAGAAAACATTAAAAAAGATTTTAAAAAGAAAGGCTATGAACTTCGCCTGATGGAAGTTCGATACCATGTAAATTAAAATTGATTATGGCATTTAACCTAAAAAACAGAAATTTTCTTAAATTATTGGACTTCACACCGCAGGAAATCAAATTTTTACTTCAGCTTTCAGCCGATTTAAAAAGAGCAAAATATACGGGAACCGAAGTTCAAAAACTAAAAGGTAAAAACATCGTTCTTCTTTTCGAAAAAGACAGTACTCGTACACGTTGTGCCTTTGAAGTTGCCGCACTCGACCAGGGTGCTCATGTAACTTATCTGGGACCCAGTGGCTCGCAAATGGGTAAAAAAGAATCAATGAAGGATACAGCTCGTGTTCTCGGAAGAATGTATGATGCAATAGAGTATCGCGGCTATGGTCAAGACATTGTTGAAGCTCTTGGGAAATATGCAGGCGTGCCTGTATGGAACGGACTTACGAATGAATTTCATCCGACTCAAATATTGGCTGACTTTCTTACCATGATGGAACATTGCGATAAGCCATTAAGCAAAGTTGCTTTTTGTTATTTAGGCGATGCCAGAAATAATATGGGCAATTCACTTATGGTTGGTGCTGCAAAAATGGGCATGGATTTCAGAGCTTGTGCTCCTAAAAATATCTGGCCCGAAGAAAGCCTTGTGGCTAAATGTCGTGAAATAGCAAAAGAAACGGGAGCCAAAATTACTTTAACTGAAAATGTTGAAGAAGGAGTGAAAGGATGTGATTTCTTATATACTGATGTTTGGGTAAGTATGGGTGAACCTGCAGAAGTTTGGGAAGAACGTATTAAGCTTCTGAAACCTTATCAGGTAAATAAAAAGGCTATGGAACTTACGGGAAATCCAAACGTGAAATTTATGCACTGTTTACCGGCTTTTCATAATCGCGAAACAACTATTGGTGAAGAAATTTATCAAAAATTTGGTTTGGAGTCTATGGAAGTTACCGAAGAGGTATTTGAATCATCGGCATCCATCGTATTTGACGAGGCCGAAAACAGACTGCATACAATTAAAGCAGTAATGGTAGCAACATTATCTTAAACGAAAAAGCCCCGAAATGCCGGGGCTTTTTTTTTATTCTTTAATTAGCTTGCCGCTTTTTAGAAATACCCCATCATCAGTATAGATATTATAAAAATAAATGCCATTATCAAACATGGAAAAATCTATTTCAGAGCCATTTTTAGAAATATTATGCGATAAAACTTTAGCACCATTACTGTTGTAAATAGTAATATTTTTGCTTTCTTCGGAATTTAAATTGATATATAACTTATCGCTTACAGGATTTGGGAAAATAACTATATCGTTTAATACATCTCCTAAATCTATTAACTCACTTTGAATCGTTAAACTTACATCATCTACATAAAATTCGGCTCCGGGCAAAATTGTTCCGCCATTACCTAAATCTCCGCCCATAAATGAAATTTGCATTGTATCGGGTGAATCAGAAGAATTATAATTTATTGGTACAGTAACCAATGTGTAAGAGCTAACAGATGAATTGGCAGTATAAATACCGGAACCAATTTCATCTCGGCTATGAGTAGAAGGATTCCATCGTGTTAAA
>CAZJYL010000145.1:0-6408 GCA_964550265.1 uncultured Bacteroidaceae bacterium | reverse complement strand
TTTAATAGCTGAAGGCGTAACCAAAAAAGTTTCTGTTTCATAATTTACAACCACTCCTTCGTGAGTGGCAGCAATATTTTCTATTTGAGCTTCTGAAACGTTTTTTTTCAGTTGAATTATCATAATTCTCCTTTAATTAAATTATTGAATTTCACGGTACCGACTAATTTACCGCTATCATCAGTTACGGGAAGAAAAAGTACAGGAAAACTTAAGTTCCTAATAAAATTAAGCATATCATATACCGTATCTCCGCTATAAACAATAGCCGGACGCGTATTCATAATGTCCTCTATTTTTAAATCATGGCAGTCCGGCCAGCATTTCAGCAAAGCCTTTCTGATGTCTGCCATTGACACAATTCCCAGCAGGGTATCATTTTCGTCAACGATATTGGCAAAACCCAATTTATAATCGTCAATTATTTTAAGCAAATTATTAAAAGAATATTCGCTTTTTATCAAGGCAGGTATTTCGTCGCGCGTAAGCATAAAATCGCTAAGGCGATATTCACTCCCCGTATTGCTACGCAATTTCATCATTGCCGAGCCAATAAATTCCTGCCTGAGCAAATAAGAGCCAACAACTATTGCAGCTACACCCATATTGCGCAAAATAAATGAAAGCTCGGCATTTATGCCTCCGTCAACATGAATTTTTTTATCGGAATACTTATTTCTGAATTCTCTGATTTTTCTGAAATTTTTTTGTTGAAACGGCTCCCCACTCTTCCCCGGCGTTGTTGCCATGAATAAAATAAACGATGCCTGTTCGGAAAAGCGCTCAAAAACCTCTATTTCGGTATCGGTTGTTATGGCAATGCCGAGTTTACCTTTAAATGAATCGGGCATGGGCTCCCATACTTCGATAGACTCATACTGTATGGTTACATATTCAACTCCTGTTTCAATTATTCGCTTATAAAACTTTTGAGGCTCAGAGCTGATAATATGTAAATCTATAGGTGTTTGCGAATGCTTTCTTATTTCAACAATATCATCAAAAACCGAAAAATCATCATTGCAGTCAATATGAAACCAGTCGGACTGGTATGCATCCAGTTCACGGATTAACTCGTGCAAATCGGACTTATTTGAACTATATATTGATGCAGATATTTTCATTGTTTAAAAACGGCGCAAAGATACAAAATTAGTAATGAGTGGATAAACGGTATGTTTTAAATAAATATGAGATTTTATTAAATGTCACTTTGAATTGCCTAAATTTATCGTGCGTAAAACAACACTAACTGCCTACAAGAAATAAAATACTATTTCCCCGCCTTATTTCCTGCCAGGGTACCGCATGCTGCCGATATATCCCTGCCGCGGGGCTTACGCAATGTGGCATTTACGCCGCGAAGTATTAATTCATTTTGAAAACCCAAAATATCTTTTTCCGCGGGGCTGTCAAAAGGTAATCCGACAACGGGATTATAGGCAATCAGATTAACATGTGCATTGTATCTTATTGCCATATCTGCCAGCTTTTGTGCATGGCTTTTTGACATATTCAGTCCCTTTATCAAAATATATTCAAACGAAAGTTTCCGATAGCGCGAAATATTGGCTTCCTCAATAATTTCGAGAATATTACTCAAGGGATTTGATTTCTGCGCCGGCATGATATGAGCACGCTCTTCGGGGAAAGGACTATGTAAGCTGACTGCTATATTAACACGTGTTTTATTTATCAGTTCGCCAAAATACTCATTAATGCCAATTGTTGAAACTGTTATTCGACCTGCACCAAAATTCATCATTTTTTCCGAAGTAAGAATTTCGATAGATTTATGCACTTCTTCCCAGTTATCAAGCGGCTCACCCATGCCCATATAAACAATATTGGTAATGTCTTTGCTTTCGTCAATTGCCACCAGCTGGTTAAGAATTTCTCCTGCTGAAAGATTTCCTCCAAAACCAATAGTGCCGGTTGCGCAAAACCTGCATCCAAAACGGCAACCTGCCTGCGACGAAACACAAACGGTAATTCTATCATCTTCGGGAATAACGGCAGTTTCTACAACACGACCCTGCTCAAACTCAAACAAATATTTTTTTGTGCCGTCCTTTGAGGTTTCTACTTTTTTGTAAGGATAAACAATTAGCGGGAATTCAGCTTTTAAATGCTCGCGTAATTGTTTTGGCAAATTACTCATCTCATCAAAGTCAAACACACGCTTTGCATACATCCATTCGGCAATTTGCCTTGCATTGAACGAACGCGCATCATATTTTTGAATGATATTGGCAATCTCTTCAGGAAATAAGCCAAATAACGAATTGTTTTTCATACAAAAAAACCCGGCTTTTTCCGGGTTCCCTTGTGGAGCATACGAGAGTCGAACTCGTTACCTCTTGACTGCCAGTCAAACGCTCTAGCCAAATGAGCTAATGCCCCAATTTTCGGACTGCAAATATACAAAAATAATTTTTATTGCAAAATTTAAATGTGCCGAAAGCCAATTGGTTAAGTTCAATTGGTAAATGCAACTTTTAACAGCGAAAAATTGTAATTTCTAAAACTTGCAACAGTTGTCAAACAATAACATTTATTTATATGCAAGATAAAAATGAATGCTTTTGCAATCAACCAACTACTTAAAATAGATTATCTTTGTTAGCGTTCAATATCCCATGCAACGAATTATCGGCCTTCTTTTCTTTATGACTGTTTTTATGCAGTTGACGGCTCAGGAACATTCGGGCATGAAATCCCTTTCGCTTAAATTTCCATTACCCGACTCTGTTCAACTGGATAGTTTCACCGTTAATCCTGCCGACATTAGAATCCTTTTACCTGACGGAGAATACGCCGACACTTCATATTTTCGTTTTGACATCAGCAAGGGTTTGATTTATTTCAACAAAGAAAAATTTCCCGACAACGGAGAAGTGAAAGTTTTCTGGCAAGCCATGTCCGTTAATTTGTCAATGCCATATAAGCATAAAGACACCTCGCTGTTGTTTCCAGAACTTAAAAACTATTATAACCCATTTGATGCAACAAGCAGTAAAACAAGCGACACATGGTTTTTATCGGAAGGACTTGAAAAATCGGGTAGCATATCGCGTGGCTTCAGCGTGGGCAACAGACAGGATTTTTCTTTAAGTTCATCGCTAAATTTAATATTAAGCGGCAAATTGAATAATGACCTTGAAATACAGGCCGCTATTTCCGACAACAATATTCCCATTCAGCCCGATGGAAACACTCAGCAAATTCAGGAGTTCGATAAAATTTTCATCCGGCTTTCGAAAGAAAAAAATATTTTCACTGCCGGCGATATCGAAGTGCAGTCATTACCGCAAAGTCATTTTCTTAAATACAACCGAAAAGCTCAGGGAGCCGATTTTCAGACTTCGTTTTCGCCAAATATCACAAAAAATGACGAAATGTTTATCAGGGCAAATGGCTCTTTTGGCAAAGGACGATACACAAGGCAGGAAATCAAAGCAATTGAAAGTAATCTTGGTCCATATAAACTTAAAGGGAATAATAACGAAACTTTTATTATAGTTCTGGCAGGCAGCGAAAAAATTTATATTGATGGCAACCTGCTCATAAGAGGCGAAGACAATGATTACATAATTGATTACAACACTGCCGAATTAACTTTTACAACAAAAACGATAATAACCTCAAAATCGCGCATTGTTGCAGAATTCGAATATTCCGACAAGAATTATTCGCGCGCACTTATAACCTCAGAAGTGGGATATAAATCAGGAAAATTTTATGCGGGAATGAGTATGTATTCGGAATCGGATTTAAAAAATCAGACAATACAACAGGATTTGTCGGATAAAGAAAAACTGATAATGTCGCTGGTTGGCGATTCTATCCATAATGCATATTCTTTGGGGATAGACAGTATTGGTTTTTCTATCTCGCGAGTAATGTATGCCATGACAGACACATTGGGATACGACAGCGTTTTTGTTTATTCCACAAATCCCGATTCGGCGCATTATGCCTTAACTTTTTCCTATGTCGGCAAAAACAATGGAAATTATGTTCAAACCGGAAGCAGTGCAAACGGACGTGTTTTTAAATGGGTAATGCCTGTTGCGGGAATTCCTCAGGGCGAATATGAGCCGGTAATTATGCTTATTACGCCAAAATCAACAAAAATGTACACCTGGCATGCAGGTTACAATTTCAACAAAAACACTTCTGTTAATGCCGAATTTGCAGTCAGCAACAAAGACCTGAATCTGTTTTCTTCCTTAGATGATGCCGACAACGCAGGACATGCATTAAATATAAATTTCAGGAATCTGCAATCTATTGGAAAAGACAGCGTGAAAAACTGGACAATTTCCACCAACATACATACTGAGATTACCGATAAAACGTTCAATCCCATTGACCGTTTTCGCAGCGTTGAGTTCAACCGCGACTGGAATGTGGATTTGATGGAAAATAAAGGGAATACCTATTTCGGAATAGCCGACATAATTCTTCAGAACGCCAAAGCCGACAAATATAAAATAAGCAGCGGGTTTTTTATGCACAATGCTCAGAATGCGTCTTTTCAGAACACCTTGTTTTTAAATAAAAAATGGAAGTCTGCCCAAATCCGCTCAAATGCTGTTTATTTATCTTCGCCAACCAATATTAACAAAACGGATTTTTTGCAATATCAAAATAAAATTGAAAAAAAGATTGGCAAATTTTTATTCGGTTCCGATATTAACGGCGAATCAAAACTCACTGTCAATAACAGCACAAACGAGCTGCATCAGGGCGCATTTGGCTGGTGGCTTACAAAAATTTATTCGGGATATAATGATTCAGCACGTTCTGCAAATTTGTTCTATCAATACCGCGAAGACAAAATATCGGACAGATTTCAGTTAATTCCGCAAAGCATAATGAAAGACATTGGCTTTGAAAGCAAAGGGCAAATTGCACAAAACAACCAGTTGCTATTGCGTACCACATATCGCGAAGTTAACTATAAAAACAGTACTCAGTCAAATGAAAAATTCCTGCTGGGACGTCTGGAATACAATGGAAGAATGAAAAAAAGATTTATTGTTTTTGGTGCGGCTTACGAGGCAGGTTCGGGCATGGAAGCAAAAAAAGAATTCTCGTATATTGAAGTTGCACCCGGGCAGGGTGTTTACACATGGAATGACTATAATGGAAATAACATAAGGGAATTAAACGAATTTGAACCAGCAATATTTTGCGATGAGGCAAATTTTATAAGGGTTTACACGCCAACAAACGATTATATCAGGGTTTTTTCGTCTCAGCTAAATGGTAATATTGCAATAACTCCGGCAGAAGTCTTGAAAAAGAAAATATTTATAGGAAAATTTATTTCTAAACTCACAAACCGAAGTGCGTTTTCGTGGGACAAAAAAACCTCATCCGACCAGTTATCCGAAATGTATTTGCCATTTACTTCTAATAAAGCGGACTCAACCTTAGTTACTCAAAATTCAACATGGCGAAATGTGCTCACATTTAAAACCAACGATTCACGCTTTGCAGTAAACTGGATTAACTCTTCGAATCGTGCACGGGGACTGTTTACCAACGGCATCGAAGATCGCCGGACATGGCAAAACGAAATAAAAATAAGCAAAACGTTCAAAACCAGCTGGATTACAGAAATATCGGCCATAAGCGGATTACGGAATTATACATCGGAGTATTTTTCGGCAAATAATTACAGTATCGAAGATATTGGCATCAAGCCTTCCATATCCTGGCAGCCGGGCAATACTTTCAGATGGACAATGCTGTTTCAGTATAACGAAAAAGACAATATTTTGTCGGTTGAAAAAGCAATAGTAAGGAAAGCAGGCACGGAGCTTAAATTTAGTAAAGCAAGCAAAGGCATTGCAATGCTGCAGTTCAACATGCTGCAAATAAGCTACGGCGGTCAGACAAATTCAAGCCTTTCCTATATAATGCTGGACGGATTGCAGCCCGGGCGCAATTTCACATGGGGACTGAATATACAGCGCACACTTTCGAATAATATGCAGTTAAATTTTATGTACGACGGACGTGTAAGCAAAGGAAATCCGGTAATACATACAGGGAATGTGCAGGTGCGGGTGTTTTTCTAGCTGTTTGCGGACTTATTTAAAACTCATTTAAATTCATCGTTGTCCGAATAAATTGTCAATTAATAATTTTAATGCTTTTTGTGCCCTAGAGCCGGGCGGGGTTTACTTTTCTTTTTCATTGCCAAAAGAAAAGTAACAAAAGAAAAGCTAGTCGCTTGAGAATTTTTCGGAGAAAACGAACACACACCTGCCACAGACGGAAATAACTCGCTGCAAGGAAAAGCTGATCAAATCATCCAGCGCAAACAGATTTCCGTCATATTGGCCGCCTTCGGCTCCCTGCGCTGCCTGTCCGTTTTCTTTAATCCGCAAAATT
>CAZJYL010000144.1:0-6435 GCA_964550265.1 uncultured Bacteroidaceae bacterium | reverse complement strand
TGCTTTTGCAATTCCTTTTCAAAAGGTATTGGCGCAGTTTTATAGCGGCAGTCAGATGACGTTTGGCAAGAACAGGGTCCAATACAACGAAGAGCGTATATGGAGCCAGTTCAGATTCAGCGATTTCGACTTTATTTTTTATCAGGACGGACGGAAAATAACGATTAATGCAGCTAAATACGCTTCGGTTGCGCTAAAAGAAATATCGGACAAGCTTGGTTATAAACCCGAAAGCAAAATTCATTTCATTGTTTTCAATTCACTAAGCGAAATGAAGTCCTCAAATATTGGCCTCGACAATGAGGTTTTATACAATGTTGGTGGTGTTACAAATGTTGTTGACAATAAAGTGTTTTTATATTTTAACGGGAATTATTTAAACCTCGAAGAACAAATCCGAAGCGGCATTGCCAACGTTATAATAAATCAAATGCTTTATGGCGAACATATTTCGGCCAATATAAAAAACTCGACACTTTTGGCTTTGCCGCAGTGGTATATCAGTGGCCTGCAGTCTTATCTGGCTTCAAACTGGAATACCGGACTTGATGAAAAGCTTCGCGACAAGATGATTTCGGGAAAGTTTAAAAAATTTAACCAACTTGAAGGTACAGATGCCACGCTGGCAGGTCATTCCGTGTGGAGATATATTGCCGAGAAGTATGGCACAAACATGATTCCCAACATTATCTACATGACAAAAATCTCCCGTAATGTAGAGAATGGTTTTCTTTATGTGTTGGGAATTTCTTTTAAAAATCTTATAAAAGAATGGTATTATTATAATCTCTCCGTTTATACAAACGATATTGAAAGCAGAGAGCATGTGCCGGAACATAATGTCCCCGTTAAAATAAAAAGAAAAAATTATTATTATCAGGTTAAATCAAGTCCTAACGGGCAATATCTTACCTATGTTCTTGATAAGTCCAATAAAAAGAAGTTGTTTATTGTCAACCGCGAAAGCGAAAAAAAGAAAAAGCTCTTCAGACTTGGAACAAAAATGGATGATATGGCCGATATGTCATATCCGTTAACGGCATGGCATCCCACCTCCGATTTATTTGCATGGGAAGTTGAAACCAAGGGAAGAAGAAAAATGTTTTTGTATAATGTTAATGACAATACACGCGAAGAATTTTTTGTTGACAATATAAATAAGATATTGGACATGGCATACTCGCCTGACGGCTCCATGCTTGTTATGTCTGCCGTAGTTAACGGATACAGCGATATCTTTTTGTTTTATACGGGCAGCAAGACTTTTACAAGAATTACAAACGACGTTTACGATGATTTGCAGCCAAGATTTATAGATAACGGTCGCCTGATCGCATTTTCGTCAAACAGAATTAATGACACTCTGGAGCTTGAACAGGAAACCTATTTAATTGATTATTCAAAAGAAATCATTAAACAGCAATCTTTCGACATTTTTGCCTACGATGTTGTATCAAAGTCAAAAGTATTGAGAAGAATTACCAATTCTCCAAATATATCGGAATCATCACCAATGCCCCTGGACGGCAAATATTTTTCGTTTCTGTCGGACGAAAACGGAATTACAAATCAAATGACAGGCTACTTTGACAGTGCAATAGCTTATGTTGACACATCAGTGCACTATCGTTATTTTACAACTTATTCTCAAGTTACAAATTACAGTTCTGCTATCAGAGAAAACGAAACATATTTAAATTCCGGTAAAATCACTCAGGTTTTCACTGTAGGCAATACTTCGCGAATGGTTGTTTCGGATAAAACCGATCCAAATTCTATTGCTGCTTCAGATGAAATTAAA
The DNA here is from genome assembly GCA_964550265.1 of uncultured Bacteroidaceae bacterium. GTDB lineage: Bacteria > Bacteroidota > Bacteroidia > Bacteroidales > DTU049 > GWF2-43-63. The sequence goes on along the minus strand of CAZJYL010000144.1, from coordinate 4,634 downwards.
GATACCTATTGGGCCAAAAAAAGAAATATACTTTTATCAAATATCGAAAAACGAACCGACACAACACAAAGCAAAGTAAAAGAGCAGAAACAGGGATATATTTCAACTCAGCAGGAAAACGAAAACATTAATATCTACAACTACAAGTTTACAACGAGTAAAACCAAAAAAAATACTACGGCAAAATCTGATAGTATTCAAAAATTCGTTTTGCCTCATCAGCAAAACTATGATGTTGAATATGGTATCAACAAACTGGTTTCGCAATTGGATTTTTCGTATTTAAATACAACATACCAACCATATAACAGGTCTGTAGTTATTTTCAACAATGCCGGAAACAATGCACTGTTTCAGGTAAGTGCTTCCGATTTACTCGAAGACAAAATAATTTCAGGAGCTGTAAGGTCGTCTTTTTCTCTTAGCAACAATGAGTATTTTATTAGTTACGAAGATTTAACAAAACGATTTGACAAACAAATTGTGTTTCACAGAATGGCCTACAACAGCTCAAATGAAAAATATATTCTTAAACACCACTTACACGATGTTAACTATATCCTCAAATGGCCTTTTTCTCCTGTACTGGCATTTAAAGGAACGGCGATTCTAAAATATGACAACCAGGTTTATAAAAGCATAAACGATTTCACCTTATCTAAACCTAGCGTTAATACTTATTGGGGCGGCACCAGAATAGAACTGGTTTTCGACAATACACGACCGGTAACAACCAATATAATGTATGGTTTGAGATATAAAATCTTTGCCGAATACTATCAGGGAATCAATAAATCTGAATTAAACCTTATAACAGCCGGTTTCGATTTTAGGCATTATTCAAAAATTCACCGGACATTTATCTGGGCTAATCGATTGGCATACGGTACTTCCTTTGGTTCAACCCGCTTATTGTATTACCTTGGTGGAACGGATAACACATTTTTGCCTTCATTCAATACGGAACAGCAGGTTGACACGTCTATGAATTTTGCTTTTCAAACACTCGGAACCAATCTAAGAGGCTTTCCTCAAAACATACGCAACGGAAACACTTTTGCTGTTTTTAACTCTGAATTACGTTTGCCAATATTCAGGTATTTATTAAATCGTCCAATAAAATCGCAATTTATTAATGATTTTCAAATTGTGGGTTTTGGCGATATTGGCTCGGCATGGCTTGGGCTTAACCCCTTTTCGGAGAAAAATATTATGGTTTCCCAGACATATTATCAAAAACCTATTTTAGTTGTTGTTAAAACACCCCGTAATCCATTGGTTGGCGGCATGGGATTAGGTTTGCGAACAAGCGTTTTTGGATATTTTTTGCGTTTTGATGTAGCATGGGGAATAGAGGAAATGCACATTTATAAACCAAGATATGTACTTTCATTTAGTCTCGATTTTTAAATATGGAAAATTATTCTGTTATTAAATCTTTAGCAAAACAAATCTATCCCAGATTAGTTGAAATACGTCGTCATCTGCATAAATATCCCGAATTATCAGGATTGGAAAAAAATACAGCAGCTTTTATATGCTCAGTTTTAGATGAATGGAATATTTCTTATAAATCCGGAATTGGCGGCTATGGCATTGTGGCTATTATAGAAGGAAAAGCCAAGGGTCCTTGTATTGCTCTACGCGCCGACATGGATGCTCTTAACATACAGGAAGAAAACGACTGCGAATATAAAAGCACTAATGCAGGCGTAATGCATGCCTGCGGACACGATGCCCATGTAGCATCATTATTGGGTACGGCTTATATTCTGAATAGCATGAAAGAATCTATTTCGGGCAGCTATAAACTGATATTTCAGCCTTCGGAAGAAAAATTTCCGGGAGGAGCTATACAAATGATTGAAGAAGGCGTGCTCGAAAACCCAAAAGTAGATGCAATTATCGGACAACATGTGCTTCCGGGTCTGGCTACCGGTTCTATCGGACTAAAAAACGGGCCTTATATGGCTTCGACTGATGAAATTTATATTACCGTAACAGGCAAAGGCGGACATGGTGCTACGCCCGAATTGAATACAGACCCCGTTGTAATTGCATCTCAAATTATTATTGCTTTGCAGCAGATAACCAGCAGAGCTGCAAGTCCATCCATACCTACAGTGCTATCCTTTGGGCGAATGATAGCTGATGGTCGCACCAATATAATTCCCAACTCCGCAATAATGGAAGGGACTATCCGAACTTTTGATGAAACATGGCGGGCCGAAGCCCACAAAAAGATTATTTCCATTGCCAATGGTATTGCCGAAGGCTTTGGAGCCAGATGTTCAATTGATATCCGCAAAGGATATCCTTTTTTAATAAATGACGATACAATAACAAACATTGCACGCAATGCTGCCTCAGGTTTTTTAGGTCCTGAAAGAGTTGTTGAACTGCCTCTGCGAATGACTGCCGAAGACTTTGCATATTATGTTCAAAAAATACAGGGAGTCTTTTATCGCCTCGGCATAACAGATGCAGAAACCAATAAACCAAATGCAAATTTACATAGCGCTGATTTTGATATAGACGAAAATGCATTATTTACCGGTTGTTCCACAATGGCAATAATAGCATTAAATGTAATGTCAGAATTAAACAATAGTTGATTATGAAAAAATATATTTTAATATTTTTGCTTTTAGTTTCTTGTTCATCAGGCAAAAATGATTCACAAAGTTTTTACCATGGTTTTACAAATAATACATGGGAATTGGGCGAAAAAGTTTCTTTTCCTTTTGAAATTATTGACACCTCGGCTCATTACAACGTAGATGGGAAATTGAAAGTGGCCAAATCTTTTACTTTTTCTTCGTTCAACATGGGTATTATTACACAAACACCATCAGGCTCAACACGCTACAAAAAAATAAATATATTACTCAGAAATGACTTTGGAGAGAGAAACGGAGAAATTATAAATAATTATCAAGAAATTACCTTCCCAATTTATAATGAAATGAAATTTTCGGAACAGGGTAAATGGAATTTGACTTTTGAGCATAATATGCCAATTGACATTCACGAAGGCATTATTGCACTAGAATTATTTATAAATAAAAACAAATAAAAAAGCTGCCCATAAAAAATATGAGCAGCTAATAAATATCTTTTTAAAAAAATTATTCTACAATAAATTGTTTTACGGCAATTTCGTCATTATTACCATTTATTACCATATTGTAAATACCGGATGGAATTCCCATAATGTCAATTGTTGCATTCTTAAGGAAATTTTCGGAATACACAACACGACCGGCCAAATCAACTATATTTATAATACCCTCAATTTCGGCTGATACATTAATAAAATTGCTTGCAGGATTTGGATAAACATAAGCGTTTATTTCATTTTCTTTAATTCCTGTATGAACACTAACGTCAGCTGCTGAACGTGGCTGAATTTTTCTTTCGTTAAAATTATAATCCATTACACCGGTAATATCATAAAAAGTACCCAATGTTGGTGTATAAGCAAAAATCAGATCTCCAACTTTTAAATCATCCATACCGTCACCTACTTTCCATTCCATATATGTATCGGGCATAGCCGTACATTCAACATTAACCACTTTACATAAAACACCTTCATACATTTCTAATTGCGTGTCCGGAATATCTAAAGTAGTAACATGAACGGTATTGCCTGAACTAACAAGGCTGTAATTACTAATCGATTTAAGCTCGGTTAAACCAAAATATTCATCAACTATTGCAGAGAAGGTAATGCTGTCACCTATTGCAGGTGTGTGGGTGTTATCATATACATAAACCCCGCTCCATGGTCCGGACCCGTTTTGAATCCAATAAGCTCCGGTCTTTACGGCACTAACAACACCACCTGTACTAATAGGTTGGCCAACATAACTACTTGCATCTGTTGCAGTGTGCTGAATATCATAAACAGAAACAGTATTGGATGTTCCTAATACAACACAGAATGAGTCAATTTGTAGATGATCTCCGGATGCATTGGTGTTTCTAACTGAAAGTACAAATTCAGCCGTTGCTGAAGTAGTATCACTAATAACAGTTTGTGTTACCTTAATCCATGATGTGGTATTAACATTTTCATAACTGGTGTAATTTGTATATCTTCCCGTTGCACCTTTATAAAGGCCGGAGCGTATTTCACCAACGCCTTTAACATAATATGAAACATTATAAATTGCACCATTAGTAACACTAACCGATTTGGTTGAAACACGCTTGTGTGTAGAACCCGTATTGGTTATCTGCATAGAATAACTGCCTGCATAAGGAGAGCTGGTGTATTGGTCAACATCAGCCGAATTAATATTTGTTGCTGCGCCAATCCAGTTAGTCGGCGTGTTGGCATTATCCCAACTTTCAAAATCGCTATAAAAGACTTCCTGTGCGTTAATACTCGCAATCGAAGCCAAAATCAAAGAGGCAAAGAATAAAAATTTTTTCATGACAATATTTTTTTCAAAAATAAGGATAATTTTTTTAGTAGGTTTGTATTTTGATAATTATCATTCAATGAAATGCAAAGAATTATTTAAATTAATTGAATCTGAAATTCCTCTAGGGTGGCAGGAAAGTTACGACAATAGTGTTCTGCAGGTTGGAGATCCCGATAATGAGTTGCGCGGAATTCTTTATTC